>JBMFUH010000665.1:0-4394 GCA_049966735.1 Isosphaeraceae bacterium | reverse complement strand
TGCAAATGGTTTCATACAGTTTCCCAATTGCGGAGCCACTGATAGCCCGGCGTCAGGTGAGCCAGGTAGTTTTGCTTGCACTGTTCGAGGATCTCGAGGTGGGCCGTGGTCCTGGGATGGTCGCGCTCGTAGGAGCCCTTGACGTTCAATTCGAGCTGCTCGGGGATGTTGACCCCCGGGATCACGGCCGAGATCCGCGGCTCCTGGAGCATCTCCTTGAGGAGCACGGGCGCGCGCTTGTCGACCCGGCCGGTGATCTGCTGCGGCTTGATCCCGAAGGTCGTCCCCGCGCCGAAGGGCTTCAAGCCGATCACGCCCACGTCCTTCTGCTGGGCCAGCGCAAGCAGGCTGTCGCCGCCCAGCTCGCGCGTCAAGAAAAGATATGGGAAAATGATCACAGAAAACTGTGGGTACTCGCCCAGCACCCGGCGGAAGACCTTCGGGTTGTGCGCCGAGATTCCCAGGAACCGCACCTTGCCCTGCTTCTTGGCCTTGTCGAACACTTGGGCGACCATGTCGAGGGCCTTCTTGCTGACCATCAGCAGCGTGTTGATGTTGTTTTGCCCTGGGCCCCAGGTCGCCCCCACCGGCCGCCAGAGGTCGAGCATGTCGGTGCGGTACGACTTCAACCGCGCCTCGATGTTCTTCATCATGCCCGCCGGAGTCAGTTCCTTCTCGTACTCCTCGGTGACCTTCTCCGGCCACGAGGCGAAGCCGATGAACCACTTGTCGCGCCGGGCGTTCTTGCACCGGGCCATCGCCTTGCCGTAGAGGTCGCACTCGGCGTCGATGTTGTTGTCGACGTAGTTGATGCCCAACTCGACGGCCTTGTCGAGCACGGCGATCCGGTCCTCGACGCTGGATCCTCCATGCCCGCCCAGGGAGATCTCCGAGATCATGTACCCGGTCTTGCCCAGTCTGCGGTAGCCCATCTTGGGATGGAAGTTGACGATCTTGCCCTTCGCCGCGGTCTGGTCGGCTGCCGCCGCGACCGGCACGATCGCGGCGCCCGCGGCCACCGTCGTGGTCTTGAGAAAATCACGCCGTGAATTGCCCGAATCGACCATCGCACTCCCTCCCAGGGTTGAGAGCCGCACCCAGGGGCGAGGACACGCCGCTGGGCAGCTCTTGTGGATCGAGGAGTTTCTCATGAGGAGGCCGGCACCGGTCATCGTTGATCCGGCCTGGCAGAACACATCCTATATTCCCGCTCAGATTGGTGGATAAGTCAAGAGCCTGCCGACCCCAGGGCGCGTTCGCGCCCGACTGGAATGCGCGACTCCGACGGACTACGCTCGGCATCAGAGACATCGAGATCGTCGAGGAAAGGAAGTCAACCATGATCAGCCCCACGAGAGGGATGTGGATCGCAGGCGTCGTGCTCCTGAGCCTGATGTTTGTCTCCCAGGCGAGCTCCCAGACGGCAAATCTCGCCAGACTGGTCGGCCAACCAGCCGATATCGCCCCCAGCGCCTATTCGTTTCGGGCGGACCGGCTGCCCGGGAAGAATCCTCCCGAGAGCTGGATCCTGCTCTCGCAGTACGCCAACCTGCCCTTCGACAAGCCGATCGATCCCAGATCGCCCGCGCTCGAGAATGTGCTCCGCGGTCTACTCTGGGAGGAGGTCCGGCCTGTTCGCCAGGTCGAGCTGACCTGGCCCGCCAGCGCGCGATCCAGACCATCTGCCGATGAGATCGACCTCTCTTACTTCGATACTAACGACAGCAACGCGCACACCTGGTGGAACCCGCGGACCGTCAAGCGGGCGGGCCCGCCCAAAATCACTCCAGACGGCCGCACGTTCGTTTACGCGATTCCGGTTGACACCTGGGGCGTCGTCGCATCGCTCCGAGGGACCAGACGAGCCTCGACCGTCGACTGCCCCACCATCCGGGCCCTCGTTCCCGACACGTGGAAGAAGCTGGACCTCGAGATCGAGTGGGGGTTCGACAAGACAACCTCGGCGCTCCATTTCGATGGCAACCTCACCGCTTACGACGGAATCATCAGCGAGGTCCGACCGCTCGCCGGCGACGACGGAACGACGATGATCGGGCCCAGTTCGTGGAAGTCGTCAAGGAAAAACCAGGGACGGCGCGGAGTGCGGTTGACCACGCTGTACATGGGAAGTTCGCGATGGCGGCGCGTCTGGCCCTATCATGCCCAAGCGGACGACGTGGCCCGGACGATCCTCACGGTCCAGACACGATCAGGCGGCTTCTCGTTCCGTGTTGCCGACCTCGAGCAAGGGCCGATCCTCGCATCTGAGTTCGGTTTCTTCGTCCGCGCGGTCGGCAAGCCGGAAGGCGGAACGTCCGCGAGCGAATCGGATCAGGCGGACCCCTCGGCGCCGCCGTTCTCGCAGGCCTCTCGCGCGGGGTGCGCTTCGGACTTCCTGGCCGAACTGTCCGGGCAGCACAGAAAGTCCATCCGCCAGCGCGTGCGCGAGCATCCGGAGCAAAGCTGGGAGGGAGCAGTCACCGCACTCCTCGGCAACGAACCGCTTCCGCCGCATCCCAGTCCTCCTTCTGGACCAGCGATGCAGGTTGAGGTCCCGTCCCCGCGCCTGACCGCACAGTGGAAGCTGGGGGCGTGGCACATTCTCCGCAGGTCGGTCCAGGACCCGGCGGGAAAGTGGCACTTCAACGACTTTCCCTATGGAATTCTCGCGTCGGAGACGTACATGATCCTCCGGGCTCTGGACCTGCAAGGCATGCACCGCGAGGCGGCCGACGGGCTCGACCAGTGGCTGAGGCTGCCGATGTCTCCGAAGATCGTCCCCGGCGCGGGCGGACACCATCCCTGGGCGAAGCCGGATCGGCCCCTGGGCCATTTTTCCGACGGCAACGGCTGCCTGACTCACGCCGAGGGCGTACCGGGAGCCGGCGGCCACATGGACGGCGTTCACGGCATGGGCCCCGGCGCGATCATGTTTCCCATGATCGAACACTTCCGGCTGACCGGCGATGTGGCCTGGCTCAAGGCCCACGCCGCCCGGCTCATTGCCAACGCCGACTGGATCCTCCGCCAGCGCCGGGTGCTGGCCCACAACATTCCCAGCGGAGAGAAGCTCTGGAGCAAGGGGCTTCAGCCAGCGCACGTGGTCACGCCAGACAGCGAGCGCATGCATATGCAATATTATGAAACCGAGGCGTACGACTGGCTGGCCGTGAGCGGCCTGGCCCAGGCGCTGGCCGCGGTCGACCCGGCGGAGAGTGTCCGGTTGAATGCCGAGGCCGAGGCCTATCGCAAAAACCTGCTCGCCGCGATCGATCGCTCCATCCTGCTCACCCCAGTGGTCCCGGTTCGCGATGGAACGTATCGCTCGTTCATCCCCTTCGCCCCCTATGTCCGCGGCTTCGCGGCGGGCGCGTGGGGCTGGAAGCGTTGCCAGGGACACATCGGGGCCATTTACTGGGACACCGTTCAGTCGGCCGATCCTTTGATCAGCCCGGCCGGCTTGCTCTCTCCGACGGACCGGCGCGTGCAAGGACACCTCGACGTCCTCGAGGACAGGTTGCTTCTGGAAAACACCAAGGTCAACCAGCGGACAAAGGGGTACGATCCCGAGAGAGACTGGTTCGCGCACGCGAGCTGGCAGTATCAATGCGGCCTGGAGCGGCACGCCAACATCCACCTCGACGCGGACGACGCGCCCAACTTTCTCCGGTCGTTCCTCAACCAGTACGCCGTGGAGATCATGCCCGGCGAGTACACGTTTCGCGAGCACACCACCGGCGGCCCGCCGGACAAGATCTACGAGGAGTCGTGCTTCCTCGAGCGGTTCCGCGACATGCTGGTCATGGAAGAGGGCGACGTCCTCTGGCTGGCACGTGCCACGCCTCGAGCCTGGCTGGAGCAGGGAAAGAAGATCACCGTCCGACACGCCCCCACCCATTTCGGCGTTGTGAGTTATGAGATCGCCTCGGATGTCGATTTCAGAACGATCACCGCGACCATCGAGCTGCCCTCGCGGAAGCCGCCAGCAACGGTTGCCCTGCGGCCGCGCCACCCCGCGAAAACCTCGATCGCCACGGTTGTTGTCAACGGCAAAGCCTGGTCAGGCTTCGATAGCCAGCGCGAACTGATTCGTTTGCACGGTCAGCGCGGCAAGATCACGGTGCGTGCACAATACCGGTGAGACGACAACTCGAAAGCAAGAAACCGTCTCAAGCAACTTCGGTCATTCATCAAACTTGTCGGTCTCGGCGATCTCTGCTTTCGTGAGGGGGCGGATCTCGATCTTGCGGACCGCGCCCGAGCTTTCCCAGGTGGCGAAGCCCAGGGGCTGATTGCGCCGGGTCTCGATGCGCGTGCTGACCCGCCGATCCTGATGATTGACGGCGATGATCTCCTTACCGTCGATCGCGCAGCGGATCATCTTGTCGGTAACC
>JBMFUH010000664.1:0-4401 GCA_049966735.1 Isosphaeraceae bacterium | reverse complement strand
CCAGTGAATCGCCAAGGCCAAGGGGAGGTCGCAGGACAATTCTCGGACGCTCTCCGAGGACCCAGGTGATGGCATCAATCGTCGCCGGGTGCCTCGGGTACTTCCGCGCCAGGTCCATGAAGCGATCCTGGTAGATGGGCCTCGGAAAGGACTGAAACACCGCCTTCCGGGCCTCCGGAGTTTCGGCCCGCTTCTCGGCCGCGCTGTGGAAACCCGCAATCCGGTTGGTCCGCGGCATTCAATCAAGCGAGAAGGTGGTCGAGGACACGGAGGCGTCCGGTTCGAGAGACGGGGCACGCCTTGATTTCGCGAGCAGGCCAAACTTTCGCGCGATGAAGTGACGAATAGAGAGGTATGCGTCCAGTTGGAAGATCAGAGGCCGCGATACGATCGGATCTCGTGCACACCCATACAGACACATTCCTGGTGGAGCTAGCCAGATCCTGGCCCCGAACCATGCCTGGTGGAGCGAGACCATCGCGCCGGCGAGGTTCTTTGCGCGCGGCGGCGCTCACCTACTGGATTTTAGCGATTCTCCCCGCGCTCGCGGCGGGTTGCTCCGGGCGAGGCAGCTTCTTAAACGGGGGTACGTCCGCCAGCCAGATCAAGGTGTCGCTGAGCCATCTGGAGTACGAGAACGAGCAGTTGAAGACCGAGGTCGCCAAGCTGAAAGAAGAGAGCCGGTCGATGGAAGATCGGCTGGTCCAGGAGCAGCTTCACAACGGAGACCTGACCGCTCGCCTGGATGATGCGCGTAACCTTCTGCGAGACAGGGGGATCGATTCCGACACCCGGATCGGGTCCCGGTCTCGAGACGCGAGCGAAGCCGAGCCCGACGAGTCGGTGCCGCGGTTCCGGACGTTGCCGGCCGGTCGGAAGACTCGCAAGCCCCGTAAACCCCCGGCCGCGAGCATCCCCGGAGACCTGGGCAACCTTCCCACGGCCTCGGATGCGGACGAGCCCCCCGCCATCTCGTTCAGGGGGGACGACATCCCGCCCCGGCGCACGCTGTTTGACGACGATCCCGGCCCGTCGATCGACGACCGGCAGCTCCACTGGCAGCCCGTGGCCAGCAGTTCCGACTCCAATCCGTCGGCCAAGCCATGAGGCTGGTTGTCAGTTGCCAGTTGTCAGTTGCCGGCGGGCGGGCGAGTCTGCTGCTCCTCATCCTGATCCTGATCCTGATCCCGTAGTCCAGTCCAGGCCAGGCGTGGACGGTCCAGTCGCCAGGCATCGCCCGCCGTTGTCGGCCGTTGGGAAGTCGTGGTACGATGCACATCGGGCCGCCGGGGGGGTTGAAGCAACTCGATCGGAACCATGTCAGCATGATCGCAATTATTGACTACGGAATGGGCAATCTGCGGAGCGTGCAGAAGGCCATCGAGGCGGTCGGACACGAGGCCGTCGTGAGTTCGGACCCGGACGACGTGCGGCGGGCAACTCGTGTGATCTTGCCGGGCGTGGGGGCGTTTGCCGACGCCATGGCGGAGCTGCGCCGGACTGGGCTGGGTGAGGCGTTCGTGGAGGCCGTTCGAGCGGGAAAGCCCTGTCTGGGGGTCTGCCTGGGTCTTCAGCTTCTTTTCGACCGGAGCTTCGAGGACGGCGACCACACCGGGCTGGGGCTGCTTCCAGGCCGGGTCGTCCGGTTTGATATCAGGCCGGGATTGAAGGTGCCGCACATGGGCTGGAACACGCTCCGGCAGGTGCGGCCCGTGCCTTTGCTCAAGGGGCTGGCGCCGGAACCGTCGGTCTACTTCGTCCACTCCTATCATGCAATGGCCGACCAGCCGGAGGACGTTGCCGCCACGGCCGATTATCCCGATCCCTTCCCGGCGATCGTCTGGCGCGAGAACCTGATGGCCTGCCAGTTTCATCCCGAGAAAAGCCAGCGCGTGGGACTGGCGATGTATGCCAACTTCGCCCGGTTGTGATGGCTGAGCGGCGCGCAAAAGTCGGAAACAGTTGGTCCTTGCGATGTTCCGCTTCCAGGGATACATTGAGGTTTCGTTGAAGAACCCTTGTCGTTCTGGTGAGCGGTCATGCAAGTGATCCCGGCGATCGATCTGCGGGGTGGGATGTGCGTCCGCCTTCGCCAGGGAGATTACGGTCGCGAAACGGTTTTCGGCGACGATCCCGAGGCGATGGCTGCACGCTGGGAAGCGGAAGGGGCGACGCGCATTCACCTGGTCGATCTCGACGGGGCGAAAGCCGGCCATCCCGTCAACGTGGAGCCGGTCCGGAGCATCGTCAGGCGGGTCTCGGTGCCGTGCCAGCTCGGCGGAGGCGTGCGCGATCGGCAAACCATCGCGACCTGGTTGGACGCGGGGCTGGAGCGGGTGATCGTGGGCACGCAGGCCCTGCGCGATCCCGATTGGTTCCGTGCGATGATCGAGGAGTTTCCCGGCCGGCTCGTCCTGGGTCTGGACGCTCGCGACGGCAAGGTCGCCACGCAGGGCTGGCTCGAAACCTCGGATGTGGCGGCCGCTTCCCTGGCCGAGCAGTTCGACCATCGTCCCCTGGCGGCCATCGTCTACACCGACATCGCGCGTGACGGAACCCTGGTCGGGCCGAACTGCGACGCCATCGGCGAGCTGGCGAGCCGGATCAAGACGCCCGTGATCGCCTCGGGAGGGGTGGGCCGCCTCGACGACCTGAAGCGGCTGGCCGGGTTGCCCGTGGCCGGCTGCATCGTCGGCCGGGCGCTTTACGAGAACAAGTTTACACTGGCGGAAGCCATCGCCTGCGCCGTTGAGGCGCGGGGGATGAAGCAGGGATCTTAGGAACGGACGTGAAACAACTTCCCGGCTACGGCCTGAAGACCCTCATCCGTCCCGGCCACTGTGTTTTCAAAGTCGGGAAGTTATTACTCGCTTGTTCCTTAGTCTGGCCGTTCGGGTAGCGCCAGCGCGAGTCGATTTCTTTTCCAGCAGCACAGCCTCTCTTCTGAGGATCTTGTTTTATGAGCACTGCATATCACATCGCCGACATCCGCAACATCGCCCTGGCTGGACATGGGGCGTCGGGCAAGACGAGCCTTGCCGACGCCCTGCTCTTCGCGGCCGGAGCCATTTCCCGCAAGGGATCGGTGGACGAGGGGACCAGCACGCTGGACATTGACGACGAGGAAAAGCGCAGGCATTTCACGATCGACTGCCACATGGGCCATCTGGCCTGGAACGGCAAGCAGATTCACCTGATCGACTCTCCCGGTTATCCCGATTTTATCGGCAACGCGCTCTCCGCCCTGGCGGCGGTGGAGAACGTGGTTCTGGCCGTTTCCGGCCCGGCCGGCATCGAGGTCAACACCCGCCGGCTCTTCCAGGAAGCGCGCAAACTGGGGCTGGGGCGGTTCATCGCCATCACCAAGATGGACGCCGAGAACGTCGATTACCGGGCCGACCTGGAGGCCATTCGCGAGACCTTCGGGCTGCAATGCGTGCCGTTCAACGTGCCCGTCGGCCAGGGCCAGGCGTTTACCGGAGTGGTCGATGTGCTCCAGGAGCACGAGTCCAATCCGCCGGAATGTCCCCTGCCTCCCACCGAGGCGTACCAGATGGTCGTCGAGCAGATCGTCGAGACCGACGAAGAGCTGATGATGCGCTACCTGGAAGGGGAAACAATCGGGGTGGAAGAGCTGCGCAAGGCCGCGCACGACGGGATCGCCGCCGGCAAGCTCGTTCCGGTGCTCTGCGTTTGCACGAAGAAGGACCTGGGCGTCAAGGAACTGCTCGACCTGATCACCACCTGCGGCCTTGCTCCCTCCGACGTGCACCGCTACGGCACGCGGGGCGAGGGGGAAGCCGCGGCCGAGGAGGAGATCTTGCCCGCCGAGGAAGGGACGCTGGTGGCCCAGGTCTTCAAGACCAACAACGACCAGTTCATGGGCAAGATGAGCTACCTGCGCATCCTGAGCGGCCGGATGGCCCCCGACACCACGCTCGTCAACCTGCGCAGCGGCAAGACCACCAAGGCCGGCCACATCTACGTGCTTCAGGGCAAACAGCAAGAGGAAGTGACCGAGGCCAAGGCCGGCGACATCGTGGCCATCGCCAAGTTCGACGATCTGCACGTCTCCGACACCGTGAGTAATTCCGGCGGCAACACGGCGGTTTCGCAGCTTCTGGTGCGGCCGATCTGGTTTCCGACCCCGATGGTTCCCCGGGCCGTGGTGCCCAAGGCGCGTGAGGACGAGGCCAAGATGTCGGCGGGGTTGGCCAAGATCGCCGACGAGGACCCCACCTTCTCGATCCGCCGCGATACCCAGACGCACGAGCTGGTGATCTCGGGAATGAGCGACCTGCACCTCGACATCATCCAGCAACGGCTCAAGAACCGTTACAAGCTGGAGATGACCACGCATGTTCCCCATGTGCCCTATCTGGAAACGATCTCCAGCAATGC
>JBMFUH010000663.1:0-4406 GCA_049966735.1 Isosphaeraceae bacterium | reverse complement strand
GAAGAGTCTGCGCGGATGTGCGACGCTACTGGTTTTTGGGGAAACTACTGATTAGTGGAATCGACCCCGTCAGTCGGTCTCGGTGATTGATGCCGGCCCTCCCGTGAGTACTTCCGCGTCCTGGAGAGGCACGGCCGTTCATTGCTGGATCAGGCCGACAAGAGATTCAAAAGGCGTGTTGTGAGCCTGGCGTACGGAACGGCCACTTTGCGATCGCGCCGAAGCCTGGGGGGCGTCCGGCTCCCGATCGAGATCCCCGTCCAGTTGTTTATCCCTGAATGTGTACGATCACATCTTCCGACTTGAACCGCACCTTGGCCAGCTTGAGATAGGGGTCGTCGGCCGCGCGGTAGCCGGCGGTGGCCAGGACCCTGGCGGCGTAACCGAGTCGCGGCAGGCCGAGGATCTCGTCGTACTTCGCGGGCTCGAAGCCCTCCATCGGGCACGCGTCGATGCCGAGCATGGCCGCGGCGCTGAGGAAGAACCCCAGCGCGATGTAGACCTGCCTGGTGGCCCAGTTGTTCACCTCCTCGGCCGGACGCTTGAGCGAGCCCAGCATCATCTGCTTGTACCCCTCGAGCGACGCGACGTCCAGCCCGCGGACTTCGGAGACACGGGCGAGGTGGCGCTCGACGTCGGCGAGGCCCAGGTTTTCCTTGACCGCGAAGACAACCAGGTGCGACGCGTCGGTGATCTGCGCCTGGTTCCTGCTCGCGGCCTTGAGTTTCTCGCGCAACGCCGGATCGGTGATCACGAAGAACTTCCAGGGCTGAAGGCCGAACGACGAGGGCGCATTCACGAGCGCCTGCTCGAGCGTCTGCCAGTCCTGGCTGGAGATCTTCCGCTGGGGATCGAACTTTTTGGTGGCGCAGCGCCATTGGAGCTGGCGGAGAAGCACCTCGTCTGCAATCGGCTTCATCAGATACCCTCCTCTGGTCCGGCGTCCAGGCGAATGACGTTCGAGATCCTGGACGCTAAAATATCGGCCAATCTTACACCCGGTGTCAAACCCGGCCGGAACGGAGACGTCCCGCCCGTACCGGCTTTTCATGAGGTCAAGACGTGAGCCATCCTTCAAGCGAGCGCGTGCTGGTTGTTCCCGGTGCGGAGCTGGATCGCCTGGGCCGGTTCCAGGGCTTCCAGCGCGATGCCGAGCGGTATCTTTCCGCCTTGCTGATTCCCGAGCTGATGGCCTACCGCCCTCGCTCCGAGGTCGAGGAGGACCCCAGCCTCAAGCAGATCATTCCTTACGTCGTCCTCCGCTATCGCGACTCGGTCTTCTGTTACACGCGGGGAACGTCGCAAGGCGAAGCACGGCTGCATCGGAGGCGGTCGCTGGGCGTGGGTGGGCATGTCGCCGAGTCGGACGCCGAGGGCCGGCGCAGCTTCGAGGCCTACGAGATGGCCATGCGCCGCGAACTGGACGAGGAAGTCGAGATCGCCAGCCCCAGCCAGATGCGCCTGGTTGGCCTGATCAACGACGACTCCACCCCCGTGGGCTCTGTCCACCTCGGCGTGGTTCATCTCATGGAGCTCCAGCAGCCGGCCGTCCGCCCGCGCGAGGATGGGCTGGCCGAGCCCGAGTTTGTCCCCATCGCCGATCTCACGACGTCTTGGGATGAATTCGAAACCTGGTCACGGATTTGCATCGACGCGCTCTTGCGGACTGGGTGAAGGCTGTCGCGGACTGGGTGAAGGCGGAATCGGTCGCGTCGCCCTCTGAAGGGAAGGCCGGACTCCAGGCTGATGCCGGTCCAGCCAGTCGAGCATGACCGGGAAGATCTCCTTGGGCGCATGACGGCTCCAGGCCAGGTCGCAATGACCGTAATCGGCCACGTGACCGTTGGCTCGACCGAACACGTAGAGCGTCTTGTCTGGGCTGGCAAGCGCATCGAACGTCATCCGCGTCGAGGGAACGTCCGAGATCAGGTCGGCCGCGCCGGCGATCATGAGGGTCGGCACGGTTACCTCGCTCAGCCGCGCGGAATAGTCGACCGTACGGTCGGCCGAGAGCATGTGCCCGTACTTCAGGTAAGGGGCAAACTGGCGAAGCGCTCCCGGCCCGGGATCCTCGAGGGTGTAGCCGTAAAATCGCGAGATCGTCCGCCAGTCGACGTTGTCGACCGAGTAGTAGAACCTGTCGATGCTCCCCATACCGGGCAATTTGAAAAACGTGAGCGGGCGACCCAACCTGCCCGCGCTCGCCACGTGGAGCAGGGCCCTGATCCCTCCGTTGGCGGCTAGCATATCGTTGCGCGGCGTCTTCGCCTGGATGATGGTCGATCCCATGCCGATGAAGTTGGCGATCCGTTCCGGATGGATGCTTTGCTCCATGTACGGGAACACGATCATCCCCCCCAGACTGTGTCCGATCCAGTTCACCCGGCGCTGGCCCGTGTCGCGCTCCACGTAATCGAGGATGGCCGGCATGTCATAGCTGACCAGGTCGTCCACCGTCCAGTTCGACTCACCGCGCTCACGGAAGGGAGTTTGACGAAGAAATCGATTGATCCGGTCCTGCCGACCCGGCCGGCCGTTTTCGCCCGACGCCCGGATGTCGAAGACGTAAACCTCGTAGCCCCGAGCAGTGAGCTGCGCGGGCAGGTGATTGTCGGTGATGGTCCAGAACGTGGCGTTCAGCCCCAGCCCATGACAGAGAATCACGGGCAGCTTGCCGGGGTCGGGATGCCGGGCCCGGTAATGGCGGACCCCGAGCTTCCAACCGTCCATCGTGTAAGCATATCCATCAGTGCACGGGCGTAAATCAGGAGACGGGGCGTTCAGCCGCATGCTTGCGCACCCGGCAAGGGCGATGCAAAGCAAGAAGCTCATCCCGATCTCTCGCCCACGAAGGAGCATGTGGCTGGAGAATCCTTCCGACCGTCGACATCCGCGCGGGCATCCTTGCATTCCGCGCGGTGAAATTCTAGTCAAGCAGCCCGTTTCTGGGAATGCGAGCTTGCGAGACCAGTTTCCACATTTCCACGCTAATGTATCGCCGGATGTCGAAAGCGGCTTGAATCGGCGGCGCGGAACTGCCGAAGCCGATCACAAGCCCCAGGGATTCGCCGCGATCTGTCGGATGTGCCACTGCACCAGTTGCATGTGATCGAGGTTGCCGGGAGACAGGAAACCACTCCAGCCGGACGGGCCGATCACGGCCACGTTCCGCACATTCGCGTAAGGAGCATTGCTGCCGAATCCGCTCGGGCCGGTGACCCAGAGATGGTCAACGATCCGGGCAGCGGAACCAGCCCGCAACGTCTCGAAGACCATCGTGTGGTGTCCCGTCCGAGGATCCAGCAGGGTCAAACGGTAGGCGGTCCTGCCGTAGCGATCTGCAATCACCCGTGCCGCCGAGGCCGCCACGATGCAGCCGGAACTCTGCCCCACCAGATGCAACCGCTCCGGCGCGAGGCCGGCTCTCAACAGGGCTTCGGCCATGAGTCTCCCCTGCCGCTCTGCCAGGGCCGCATTCCGCGCGGGAAACGGCCCTTGCATGGTGTTGGCGTTCCAGTCCCAGCCCAGAACATTCACGCTGGGTCCCCAGACCGCACCAACCGCCTCGCCGTAGCGCTGGGCCATCTCAAGATGCACAAGTGGGTGAAAGGGGTTGATCCCGTGTACGATCACGACCGAAAACCGGGACGGATCGGGAGCCGCGAAGGGAGGGACGCCCACAGTGTAATTGATGAGAACGCCTGGGGCGTCATCAGCACCGAGGGCCAGCAGGCTCACGGCAGGCCGCGGCGGAATGATGGCCACGGCCGGGGGAGCTTGGCCGAGAGATGCCAGAGCGAAGAAAAGCAGTGTCATGATGACAGTGGATCTCTCGGATGGAGCGAATTGCCGTCTTGTCGAGCGCCACGTCGCGCGGGCGGTGTCTGATGCCTTTATTCTCGCACGGACCTGGCTGCCGGGCGCGCCAGACCGGGCTTCGGGCCTTCCGGCCGCAGCGCTGGCGACGAAGATGCGGGTCATGCCCCCTGCCCCGGCGGAACTTCCCCCGCGTCCAACCTGGTACCGCCTGGTTCTGCCCCTTTCAACTTCGCGCGGCCCCGCTCGCTCCACGCATACTGGGCATGGTTGATCCAACTCATGCTCGCAGATACGGCTGTCAATTTGAAGGCCTGTTAGCACAACCATCGCGTTGTGCCGCGGAACGGCCGCCTCTTCGTTAAAAGACAGGAGGGTGCGACAGGAAGGTGCCAGCCACGTTTCCCTCGCCGGTCCATGATCACCGGGGTCATTCCGAAAGGCGCTGCGTGCTCTTGGCGAGCTTTGCGCCTTGGCGAGAGGTCCCCGTGGGGCCGGCCTCATGGCGTGACGTCGGGGCGAGAACAGGAGTAGGCAGGAAGGTGCCAGCCACGTTTCCCTCGCCGGTCCATGATCACCGGGGTCATTCC
>JBMFUH010000662.1:0-4410 GCA_049966735.1 Isosphaeraceae bacterium | reverse complement strand
GACCCCCCCCTTGGTTTCCAGGCCGAGCGACAGCGGAGTGACGTCCAGGAGCAAGATCTCCTTGACCTCGCCGGTCAGGACCGCGCCCTGGATGGCGGCGCCGACGGCCACGACCTCGTCGGGGTTGACCCCCTTGTGCGGCTCCTTGCCGAAGATGTCCTTGACGATCTGCTGGACCCGCGGCATCCGGGTCGAGCCGCCGACCAGCACGACTTCATCAGTTTGCGACGGCTTGAGCTTGGCGTCGTCGAGGGCCTTCATGACTGGCCCGCGGCTGCGCTCGAACAGGTTGTCGGTCAGCTTCTCGAACTGGGCCCGGCTGATCGTCATCGTCAGGTGTTTGGGCCCGGAGGCGTCGGCCGTGATGAACGGCAGGTTGATGTCGGCCTGGGCCTGGAACGACAGGTCCTTCTTGGCCTTCTCGGCGGCCTCCTTGAGGCGCTGGAGAGCCATCTGGTCCTTGCGGAGGTCGATTCCCTGCTCCTTGCGGAACTCCTCGGCGATGTGGTTGATCAGCGACTCGTCCCAGTCGTCGCCCCCCAGGTGGGTGTCGCCGTTGGTCGAGAGCACCTCGAAGACGCCGTCGCCGACGTCGAGAATCGAGATATCAAACGTTCCGCCCCCCAGGTCGAAGACGGCGATCTTCTCGTTTTTCTTCTTTTCGAGCCCGTAGGCCAGGGCGGCGGCCGTGGGCTCGTTGATGATCCGGGCCACTTCCAACCCGGCGATCTGGCCGGCGTCCTTGGTGGCTTGCCGCTGGCTGTCGTTGAAGTAGGCCGGGACCGTGATCACGGCCTTGCGCACCTTGTGGCCCAGGTAGCTCTCGGCCGCCTCCTTGAGCTTGCGGAGGATCATCGCCGAGATCTCGGGAGGCGTGTAGTCCTTGCCCGCCACATGAACCTTGACAAAGTCGCTCGATCCGCCCACCACCTCATAGGGGACCATCTTCTCCTCGGTGCGGACCTCCTCGTGACGCCGGCCCATGAACCGCTTGATCGAGTACACCGTTCCCCTGGGATTGGTGATCGCCTGCCGCTTGGCAGGATCGCCGACCAGTATTTCCCCCTTGGAGGTAAATGCAACCACCGAAGGAGTGAGCCGGCTTCCCTCCTGGTTGGGAATCACCGTCACGTCGCCGCCTTCCATCACCGCGACCACGCTGTTGGTCGTCCCCAGGTCGATCCCGATAATCTTCTCACCTTCCGCCACGACCAGTCTCCTTTCCCACGTTGAGCGGTGACGAAGAAGCACGCGCCAGACACGACGTCCACGCGACTCCACTTACTCTCGACCGGTGGGTCGGGGCGAACCGAAAGGTGCCAACACCCACCGGGTCATGCTCGCATTCACCGAAGCTCAACACACGTCAGCGAAATAAGCAAGGTCCATGCCAGAGTGAAATAAGCCTTGGACCGAAGCCTCAAGTTGTTTAGCAATCATGTCTTGGAGTCGCCCGACTGATAGATTGCCCCGGCTGGCAACCGCGACCTATCTGCCAGA
The DNA here is from genome assembly GCA_049966735.1 of Isosphaeraceae bacterium. GTDB lineage: Bacteria > Planctomycetota > Planctomycetia > Isosphaerales > Isosphaeraceae > Aquisphaera. Next base: position 2,910 of record JBMFUH010000662.1, on the reverse strand, counting down.
ATGGCAGCACCAATCCTCTCGTTCCAGTTGACTGCAAAATTGGCACCCTGTCCTCCGCAGCGAGGGAAGATCCTGGGAAAAGCCGATTCCAGGAGGTATCATACACTGCGTCCCTGGCTCCGGGAATCGTTCAGGCGCGCGCGACGGTCGGAAAACGCTTGACATGCCGGGGCTTTTCTTTTAATTACTTATCGCTCTGGACCTTGCGTCTGAGACACAGCATTCTGCTTGTCCGATCGTCTCTCGCCGAGTGCACCGATGCCCCGCAAGCCCCCACCCATGAATCGACATTCCGGCTCATCGAAGGCAGCAACCGCCGAGTCGGCCGACACGAAACGCGCCCCCACGCTCAGCAGCCTGCGTGGGCAGATCGATCAGCTTGATCTCGACCTGGTCTCCCTGCTCAATCGCCGGGCTGAGATCGCCTCGCAGATTGGTCAGATCAAGCACACCGAGGGCCTGGACGTCTGGTCGGCGGCCCGCGAGGACGAGGTCATCTCTCGTGCCGTCTCCGCCAGCCAGGGACCGCTGCCGGTCGAGACCCTCCGACTGATCTTTCGCGAGCTGATGAGCGGCTCCCGGGCCCTCCAGCGCAGCCTGCGCGTGGCCTGCCTGGGGCCCAAGTACAGCTATAGCTACCTGGCCGCGGTCGCGAAATTTGGCGAGGCGGTGGAGCACGTCCCGGTGGGTTCGATCGCTGCGGTTTTCGAGGAGGTGAACCGGCGGCACGTTCAGTTCGGCATCGTTCCCCTCGAAAACTCCACCGACGGCCGGATCGCCGACACGCTCGAGATGTTCATCAAGCTGCCGAATCTCAGGATCCGGGCCGAGGTCCGCCTGCGGATACATCATTGCTTGCTGGGACGCTGCGAGTGGGGTCAGGTGCGCCGGGTCTATTCCAAGTCGCAGGCGCTCTCGCAATGTCGCAACTGGCTGGGCAAGAACCTGCCCCAGGCGGCGAAGGTCGAGGTGGTCTCGACGGCAGCCGCCGCCGAGCTGGCCCAGCGCGAGGAGTTTGCCGCCGCAGTCGCCAGCCGCGCCGCGGCCCAGGCATACCGGCTCAACATCCTGGCCGAGAACATCGAGGACCAGGTCTACAACGTGACCCGGTTCGCCGTCATCGCCGAGGTGGCCGAGCAGCGCACCGGCAAGGACAAGACGACACTCATGCTCCGCTTGCCCAACCAGATCGGATCGCTGGCTAAGACCATCGCCCCGTTCGAGAAGTTCGGCGTCAACCTGAGCTGGATCGAGTCGTTTCCCGTCCCCGACGCTCCAGGGGACACCAATCCCTCGTACCTCTTCTTCATGGACATCGAGGGCCACGTGAACGACCCGCCGGTGCAAAAGGCGCTCGAGGCCGTCCGCAAGAGATGCGAGCGGCTGGATATCTTGGGCTCGTATCCCCGGAGCCATTACATCGAGACTTGACGCCCGGGGAGATCACAACCCTTCCGGCTTCGCTCCTGTCTGCTCCATGACCCAGTGGATCATGTCGGTCATCGGCGGTTGGCGGTGAGGAGATCAATCGTCTCCTTGATGGCCGAGGCGTGGACGACGATGGCAAAGCCCATGCGATGGCGAAACCTGCCGGTCTGGTAGATCATCTTGTATTCCTCGTCGATGAAATGCTGCCCGATCATCATGCCCACGATCAACCTGGCACGACCGGGCTCGGTCTTGCCTTCCAGCAGACGATGGTCGTCAACCAGATAAACCGGCGCTCCGCTGTCTCCCTCGAAGCAATTCATGTCCAGGAGCAATGTCTTGGTTGCGTGGGTCGGTAGGATGGGGAACCCGGCGATGCACCCCGCCCTGAGCACGCCGAAGCCAGCCACGCCCGGCTCGAACTGGTTGGGGTGGGGATAGCCGATGCACCGGACCATGTCGCCCGGATGGATCTCGAATTTCCGCAAATCCGCATCGGAGGCGAGCAGATCGACCGAGATCGCCGACAGCGGAACGTCGCCGGGAGGTGTGATCGGCAGGATGGCAACGTCGAGCGCTGGATGCTTCGCCCAGAGCACCTTGCCGCCCTGTCGCACCCGGAGCTTGATCGGCGCCTTTTCATAACCACCGTCCGCCTTCTTCCTGTGAAAGATGAGCGTGACCTCCTCACCTTTCGTCCGGCTCAGGATGTGCTCGGCGGTGACCAGGAAAAACTGGTTTGCCTTGGGGTCCTTGGGGGAAACCCTGCTCAGCACAAACGCCGTGCCCGACGCATCCGGATCGGACAGCTTCACGGTGGCATGCATGAACTGAGTGTCGAGATCCTCCGCGCGAGCACGGAGGAACCAGCCACAGCAGAGGAACCCCACAATGAACAGCACCAGAACGCGACGGCTCACCGGCAGGAAAGGTGACGTGGCCAAGGCTTCTCTCCCGGGAAAAAGGGCGGCCGATGTTCCTGCCTCCAGAAACGTGGGCCAGCCGGGTGGTCCCGGTTCCATCATGTCATGACCGTCGCCAGATCGGAACAGGTTCGTCTTACTCGGTGGTCAGGGCGAATCGCTTGCCGCGTGGGAGCACAGGCTTGAAGTCGCTCTTGTCGATCTGATACCGGCGTAGCTTCTCGCTGATGCTCCGCCGGGACAATCCGCAATGGCGGGCGCAGCGGTCGATCCGCCCACGGTATTTCTCGAGGACCCGCTCCAAGTAGGCGCGTTCGATGCGCTGGGTGAACTCGTCGGTGAGTTCCTGGAGCGGGCGCTTGTGGTCGAACTCGAGACTGAACGGCTCCTCACGGTGGGGAACAATCTGAGGAGGGAGGTTCTCCGGCTCGATGACCGGTCCCGAAGTGGTGACCATCATCTGCTCGATCACATGCTCAAGTTCGCGGACATTCCCCGGCCAGTCGTACCGCTGGAGGCGAGAAAGGGTCTCGTGGGTGAGCGACCGGGGGGGCATGCC
>JBMFUH010000661.1:0-4412 GCA_049966735.1 Isosphaeraceae bacterium | reverse complement strand
GTCGCGGTCGACGACCAGGCACACACGGTGCGCGTCGCCGGCGTGCCCGCGCCGGCGGGCGGGTGGAAGCTCGCTTACGACGCCCCGCTGCCGACGCGCGAGAACCCCGACGCGCCGGGCCTGTTCGCCTTCGGGGGCTGCTACCTCCGGAAGTTCCGGCCCAGCGGCACCCCTTGTTACTACTGGGGACGGCTCGACAAGGAGTGGGACCTGGTCCATCGCCAGGGTGGCCGGCGGATCATGGTCAACTTCGCCGACGCCCCCGGCGACCTCGCACGCGACGGCCGAAGCTGGACCACCGCCAAGGACCTGGTCGAGTGGCACGAGGTGGCCCGGGCCATCACCGGTCATCTCATCGACCGCTACGGTGCCGACGCGCTGTCGTTCACCTGGAGCGTCTTCAACGAGCCGGATCTCGGCCCTCTTTTCTGGCGCGCCGACTGGGACGAACTCCAGCGGTTCTACGACTACGCCGTCGACGGCATCCTCCGGGCTTTCGAGGAGCGCGGCTACGACTCCGACCGCGTGTTCGTCGGCGGCCTTGAGCTGGGTGGCATCTTCGGCACCAATCTCCGGCTCGGGGAGTTTCTCGCCCACTGCTCGCCGCGCACGGAGGCAAAGGGAGCCTTGCCGAAAAATGCCGCCTTCGCCGACCAGAGGCTCAACGGCCGTCGCTCGCGGCGTGTCGAGACACTCTGCCGCGCCCATGGCGGCAAGGGCACTCCTTGCGACTTCATCTCCATTCACTCGTACAACCGCTCGGAGATGATGGCCGCCAAGCTGGCGAAGGCGAAGGAAGAAGCGCTGCGGATCGACCCGGATTTTTACCGCGGACTCTCGGTCAACTCGCACGAGTCGTGCCCTGACTGGATGCCGCCCTCCGATCTCGCGGCGGCAGACAGCTACCTGGGCAACGGCTACTTTCCGACCTGGTGCGTCGACGTTTGCGCGCGCCAGCTTCGCCAGGCCACGCGCGACCCGCGTTATGCCTCCGGCGAGACGATCCTCACCGTCTGGCCCCCCGTGACCAATTTCACGGGGCTCAACGCCGTGACCCGCGTGCTCCATCACGAGCCCGAGCGTCCCGGAGGGCCAACAACCACGACGGTCCCCGCGCCGGTCTTCCACGTCCTTACCCTCCTTTCCGACGTGGGAGACCGCTTCTGGAGCCTCCCTGCGCGGCAGATTGGCGGACACGTGGTAAGCGGTCTTGCCGCGCGCGATGACCAAACCGTGCGGGTCGTGCTCTATTCCCACAACCCCGAGGATACCCAGTCCCGCTCCGATACCTCGTTCGACGTCTCCCTGGATCTGGACGGGCTTGGTTTGAGCGGCCCCGTGCGGGTTGAGGAGGTTCGCTTCGACCGCGACCACAACACGTATTTCCAGCGCGGCCGCATCCTCCGCGATCGCGGCGGCGTGACGGTCAAGGCCGAAGCGGCACGCGTCGACCCCCTGGTGAAGGCTCTTGAGGACCGCGACCCAGCCGCGCAACGGCAGGCTCTGGTTACTCTTGGCCAGATCGGGCCCGCCGCCCAATCCGCGCTCCCCGCCGTGCTTCGGCTGGCCCGAGCAGCGACCGACGACAGGGTACGCGATGCAGCCCAGGCTGCCGTGCGGAGCATCTTCGCGCCGCCGTCCTACACCTGGGCCGAGATCGAGGAAATCCGCAAACTGGCCGAGTGCCGGCCGACCGGAACGACTCGATGCACTCCCACGCGGAGCGGACGCCTGCGAATCACCGCGAGAATTGCGGGTAACGGCGTCGACTTCCTGACGATCAAGCCAGAATCAAGATAAACCTGCCGAATCGTGTTCCGCGCTCCATGCCTGCACCAGCGATCAATCCGTACTTTCCTTGAAACTGGAACGAGAGTTGCGTATTTTCCCTGGGTGGGGATCCTTCTCTTGACCGATTGGGGTCTGGAGACAGTACGCTAGGGAATACTGATCGTGGACTCCGGTTCGCAGGCTTGACGCTCTGTCATGATACCACGACCGAAGTTGGGAGAGGTCAGGTCCGCGAGTCCACGCAAGGAGCCGTGAATGTCGATGCCAGATCGCGCGGCGTGGTTCGAGGGAGGTGACGCAAAGTGCGATGTCACCCCCGAGTCTAGACCACGAGCGTATCGGTTGGTTTTGCTGGGACCTCCAGGAGTTGGCAAGGGAACGCAGGCTGAGTTGCTCTGCAAAGCGCTGGGAACATGCCATTTGTCCACGGGTGATGTGTTCCGGGCGGCCCAGTGCCAGACGGAACACAGCCCCGCGCTCAGGGCGGCTCTCGAAGCCATGCGCCGGGGAGAACTGGTCTCCGATGGCCTGGTCGTCTCGATGGTCAGCGAGCGTTCGGGCTGCCTGAGCTGCCACGGGGGGTTCTTGCTGGATGGCTTTCCCAGAACAGTCGCCCAGGCCGAGGCCCTGGACGAGCTGCTGGAGCAGCAAGGCGTAAGCCTGGACGGGGTACTCAGTTACGAGTTGCCGCTCGCCGATATTGTAGACCGGCTCAGCGGCCGGCGCACCTGCTCGAAATGCAAGGCGGTGTTCCATCTCACCGCACGCCCTCCCGCGCGAGAGGGGGTCTGCGACCAATGCGGAGGAGCTTTGATTCAGCGGGAGGACGACCGTCCCGAGTCGATTCGCGTGCGGATGCAGGCATACGAGGAGAGCACTCGTCCTCTTGCCGCCTATTACGAGCAGACGGGGCGACTGCGGACGATCAGCGCCGCGGGCACGCCCGAGGCCATCCTGGAGCGGTCACTCGCTGCCCTGCGACTGAAAGCTCCGCCAGCCTGAACCAGCCCGGGTTTGTTTCCCGGACAATTTTCCAAACCGTTTTTCAACGGGTATGCTTGATTGATTTGCCGATGACTCTGCCAAGAACCAAAGCGAAGGACTGCCCCTGGTTCGATCAGCACGTGGTGTCTCTCCTTCGTCCCAAGTCCATTGGGTGAGATTGTCATGATCAAGATCTTGCTGCTGGTGTTCCTGCCCTACTACATCTATCCTTCAGAACAAGGAGAATACACCGACCGGATGGCGCCCCCGGGTTTTCAAGGGAATTTCTGGGGACCGGAGGCCACCAAGGCTCGTCAGGAAGGCAAGATGCCGCCGATCACCATCAATTCCCGGATGGCCAAGTGGGACCGGTGGGGTCGTAGGGTCTTGCGCGATGGAGACATTGTCTTCCGGCTCGGCGATGCGCGCATTCTCCATGGATTTTTCCCGATGAGCCGGTTTTACTCCAATTGCTCCAATAGCAAGTTCTCGCACACGGGGATCATCGCCCTCGAAGACAACGAGCTGGTGGTTTACGACACCACCGGCACTGGCGTTGCCCGCCAGCCCTTCTGCGTCTGGATTCTCGACAATGTGGGCTGCATCGGCGTCAAGCGGCTGCGCAAGGAGTTTCGTCAGGCGACCGTCCCCAAGGTGCTGGCCTATTGCCGGAAGGTCTTCGTCGAGCAGCCTCCGTTCGATTACGAGCTTGGTATGGATGATACCGAGCTCTACTGCGTGGAGATGACCGAGAAGGCCTATCGCTACGCCGGCGTGCCCCTCTCCCAGCCGGTCAAGATCGGCGACATGGAACGCGCTCCCGAGTATCCTCTCTGCATGCTGGGAATCGGACTTTGCTCCAAGTACGTGCTCAAGCACCCCCTGACTGCCGAGACCCAGGCTTATTTCCCGGGCAACGAGCGACATGGCATCTGGTCGTGTCCCAAGCTGGCGGTGGTCGTTCCGCCCACGTTCCAGCCGGGGAACACAGATCTGCCAGATGAAGGTTTGCCCTTGGTCGCCGATAATCAGAAATAGACGTGGCCAGAACCGACCGGTGTTTCTAACCGTGGGGTGCCGCGCCTCGCGCGGGCGAGGCCTGGTTGGCCTTGACCTGCTCGTCGATCTGGTAGAGGGCCCGCTGAGCTTCGGTGTCCAACGGGTTGCGGCTGATGGCTACCTTGTACCAGGCGCGGGCTTCGGGATACCGTGCCAGCGCCGCACAGGCCGCTCCCAGTTCGTGGAGCAGTGAGATACTGCTTCGTTGACTGTCGGTGCCGGCCCGCTGGATCAGGCTGTTGAGGGCTTCATGCTTCTTCAGGATCTCGCGGAGCGGCGCCGCGGTCTTGTCATCGCCGACCAGCGTGAGTCCGTTGATCAGCCCGAAGAGCGCGTCGCGGTCGTCGGGCATGCCGGCGTGGGCGATGCGGAAGCAACGAACGGCCGTCGGACCGTCGCGTCGGGCCAGGGCGAGCCGGCCCTTGAGCTGGGCCAGATGAGGCTCGGTTTCCGGACCGCTGTTGAGCAGTTCCTCGGCCTTGTCCTCGTGATGTTGGTCCAGGGCCAAGAGCACGCGGATCACCCGCGCTTCAGGGTCCGAGTCGGGCAACGGGGCGAGCACCCCTTCGACCTCGTTG
>JBMFUH010000660.1:0-4413 GCA_049966735.1 Isosphaeraceae bacterium | reverse complement strand
GGGTCTGGCGATTGTCCGCGGCCTTGGCCAACACGCTCCACTGGCCCATCATCTGGGGAGTGAGAATCTCGAGAAACTCGCTCTGGGCCGTGGGAGTGAGCGACTGGGTGTTCTTGGGGTCCGGTCCGGTCACCAGGAAGTTCTGGTAGTGAGCCCCCTTGCCCAAGGCCAGAAGCACGTTTTCTCCGGCCTCATAGTTGAGCTGCTCGGTGGATGTCCCGGCCAGGTAGGGCACCGAGAGGTTCATGAGGACAAAAAAAGCCCAGTTATCCCCCGCCGGCAAGGGGAACTCGTTCCAGGCGGCCTGGTTCTTGCGCAAGGTCCTGTCCGCCCGCCGCGCCAGCGGGGTCGTCCAGAGCAGGACGCGCCCGGTTCTGGCCCCTTTGAAGGTACGCTCCAGGAGTGCAGGCGCGTTATCGGCATAGTTCAAGAGGGCCCGCGTTCCCACCTCCGCCGGCTTGATCGACCAGTAGCGATAGATCGGAATGACGGAGAGGAGAGGCTCCAGCTCCTTGTCGTAGCGCTCGAAGAGGGGATGCGTGACGTCGGTAACCTTGCCAAAGTGGGTGTCCGCCGGGGCGGGCCGCACCTGATCGAGCGTGGCGGCCATCACCTCCTTGGCCGTCGTGCCGTTGTAGTTGGCGGCCTGGCAGCGGTCTCCCAGGCCGACCACCAGTCCCCCTCCCTCGTGCACGTAGCCGTTCAAGAGTCCCCACGATTCCTCGTCGAGTGAGGCGACATTGAGCAGGAAGACGGTGGAATAATCCTTGAGCTTGTCGCGATACGTCTTCACGAACTCCGCCGGGTGGACCCGCTCCAGCTCGAAGGTCCGGGGAGTGGAGGAGGAAGGTTCGGGATCAAGCGCGTCGGCCACGTAGTCGGCGTCGATGTTCAGGTCGGAGATCAACAGAACCTTGAGCGCGGGGCGTATCTTGAAGGTGAAGAAGCGGCGGTCGTTGAACTCCAGCGGGTCGGGCGTGCCGCTGAGCCGCAGCTCGCCCTGGTGAATCTCGCCCTCAATGCTGAGAGGGGTCATGAAGGTCAGTTCCTGTTCGCCGCCGGCCGGGAGCTCGACGGGCTTGTCTCCCCGTTTCTTGCCGTCGATATAGAATTCAACGACGCGGCTGGCGGGCTTGGTCCCCAGGTTCTTCACTAGACCGCGGATCTCCAGCGGCTGCCCCTGGGTCGCCACGGTTTCCGCCGGCTGGGCCGCGAGCAATGCCACGTCGCTGTGGTCGTCCCCCCCCAGTCGGAGAACGAATGTGGCGATCTTGGCGCTTTTGCCGTCCTTGGCCTTCTCGACCTTGTCCAGCCCCTCGGCGTGCTGATCAGGTGTCCAGGAAGAGGCCGCCAGATCGGTGAGCACGAACACTTCATGGCGGGGCCGGTCGCACTCGGCCACGGCCGGGTAGACGTCACCCATCGCCATGTTCAGCGGCCGGTTCACCTCGGAAATCGTCAGGTCGTCGATCCACTTGCGTGCCGCCGCCCGCGAGAGCCCGACGTTCGTGCCGGGACGTGCCGAGTTGACCGGGAAAACCACGCTGGAATCGGGAATCTGGTCGAGCAAGGCACGCGCCCGCTCCTTGGCCTCCTCGAGCCGCGTCTTGTTGTTTTCCTTGTAGCCCATCGACAGGCTGGTGTCGAAGACCAGGCCAAGCGCGGTGGGGACCGACTCGCCTCCCTGGGACATCTGGGAATACAACCTCGGCCGGGCCAGAGCTAAAGCCATGAGCGCCAGGACGGCCATCCGTGCCAGGAGCAGCAGCCAGTTCTTGATCCGCATCCGCTTCTTGGACCGCTTCTGCCGCTCGCGGACCAGCCGCAAGGCGGGGAAGATGACGTGCTTGGGCGTCTGCCTCATGAACAGGTGGAGAATGACCGGCAGCGCCGCCAGTGCGGCTCCCGCGGCCAGTCCCGCGTTGATCATCGAAAATTCCATCGCCCTTTACCCTCGGGCCTGTCGGCTGAGCAGATAGGACATGAGTGCCTTGTCGAAAGGCATTCCCGTGTGCAAGGGAACGTAATCCATGCGCGCCCGGACACAGTCTGTCTTGTAGCTGTTGCGAAAGCTCTCGACCTCTTCCAGATAGTCGGCCTTGATCGCGTCGGCGTCCACCTCGAGGATTTCCCGCGTCTCGTTGTCCTCGAGTTTCAGCATACCGTCGAACGGGAAAAGCGCCTCGGCCTCGTCGAGCACGTGAAACACGATCACGTCATGGCCGGAGAACCGCAGCCGGTGCAAAGCCCGAAGCACGGCCTCGGGTTCGGCCAGCAGGTCGCTGAAGATCATCACCAGGCTGCGATGCCGCATCATTCCGGCAACCTGATGCAAGCTTGCTTCGATGTTGGTGTCCCCCGCCGGTTGAAGCCTGGCCAGGAGCGACAGAATGTTGCCGAGCTGCGAACGCTTGCTGCCGGGGGACAGGCTCTGACGGACCTTCTGGTCGAAGGCGATCAGGCCGACGGGATCTTGCTGGTGGATCATCAGATAGCAGAGCGCGGCGGCCAGGCTGATCGAGTACTCGAACTTGGTCAGCTCCTGGCGGTAGGTATAGCCCATCGAGCCCGACAGGTCCATCACCAGGTAGCCGGTGAGGTTGGTCTCGGCCTGGAACTTCTTGATGTAGAAGCGATCGGTCTTGGCGTAGACGTTCCAGTCGATATCGGAGATGTTGTCTCCGGCGGTGTACTTGCGATGCTCCGAGAACTCGACCGAGAACCCCTGAAACGGGCTGGCGTGCAGGCCCGAGATGAAGCCCTCGACGATGAACTTGGCGCGGAGGTCGAGCCGGGCCACCTGGCGGATGACCTCGGGCTTCAGGTACTTTTCTGCGGTTCCGGCCATTAGCGAGCCCCAGTTGCCGGCAGTGTCAAGCCCGATTGATTCGACAAGTCGGCTTCCCTGCGATCCAGCCAGCGACGCTGTTCGTCAAGCTCATGGATGATCTCAGACCGGATTGCAGGGAAGGCACCAGCGCGCTGAATGCCCAGGTGAACGAGCGATCTGGCTTCCTGAAGGCGATCGGCCTCTCCCCAGGCAGTCACCGCGGCATAAAAGTCGCTCCAGCCGAGTGAATCGTCTTGGTCGAGCCGCTCCTGGGCGATCTCCTCGTGCAGTTGTGCCATCCTGATCAACGTCGCCTCGCGCAGCTCCGAGGAGAGGTTCGCTCCTCCGTGAACCTGCCAATACAGCGATTGAGCTTCAAGTACACGAGAGTCCATGAGCAAGATCCTGTATTACGGGCTCCAGGGTTCGATCAGGCTGACAGCCGGGGCCGCGAATCGGGTGATCGCTACGTGTCCTCCCCGAAACGCTGGATCGGTGATATAGGGGCTTCGCGAAAGCTGCTCGATTTTCGAGCGTTTTCGAGAATCGATTCTCCCTTTGTCGGTCCCGCTTACCTCCAACAACCAGAAGCCGACTCCGAATGACTGCGAACGAAGTAATCCGCCTTGCCCCGGCGAGGGATGATCCGTTCGATTCTCTTGTCCTCGAATTCGGCCAAAAGCATGCCGGCCATGACGATCGCACCTAATTCTACGATCCGTTCCCGTTCAAGGGTCAATCGAGTCCGTGAATCTGGGGCAAACGCCACTTTCGCGTGAGACTCGCCATGGGGACGAATCAGCTTGACCAGTGCCGGGGACTCATTGATGCAGAGCAAATCCCTCCGCTGCCGCTTCCACGAGCAAGGATGGATTAAGTTCCGGATGCCTCACGGCGAACGACCTGATGTCCCAAGAGTGGGTGGCCCTTTTCGCCGCCATTCCGTAAGTCCTTTGGTACCTGGTCCTCAGTCCCAACCCGGCGCGATCAAGCTCGGACGACCCCTCCTCAACTCATAAATAGAGCCACCCACGAACGCGAATCCGTGGGTCGTCTGCCAAGGACCAGGGACCATGGACAAAGGACGAAGGACCGAGGACGAATCACTTCTTATCATACTTCGGCGTCTCCGGTTCGCGGATCTCGGCCAAGAGCCGCTTGACCAGGCTGTCGGTCGTTTGGCCCTCGGCCTGGGCCTGGAAATTGGTGCTGATACGGTGGCGGAGGACCGGAATGGCCACCTTGCGGACGTCGTCCAGCGAGACGCTGAACCGGCCGTCCATCGCCGCCATGGCCTTGCCGGCCAGGATCAGGTTTTGACCAGCGCGAGGACCCGCGCCGTAGTCCACCAGGTCCTTGATGAACTGGGGCGCCTTCTCATCCGCCGGCCGCGTCGCCCGGACCAGCCGGGTCACATAGTCGACCGCGTACTCCGAGACGGGAACCGACGTCACCAGCTTTTGCAGGTTCACGATCGCCTTGCCCGAGAGCACCTTCTTCAAGTCCGGCACGTCTCCCCGAGTCGTCGACAAAAGAATCCGCTTCTCCTCGTCGAGTGTGGGATAACCGACGCGAACGTCGAA
>JBMFUH010000659.1:0-4416 GCA_049966735.1 Isosphaeraceae bacterium | reverse complement strand
TTCGACATCGCGCTGACCGCGCGCGAGCTGAACGATCAGCTCCGGATCGTCTTGCGGCTCTTTGATGAAACGCTGGCGGCCAAGGTGGTCGGCGCGTTTGCCATGCCGGTCGTCTCGACCTCGCAAGTGGCCGCTCCCGCCTTCGTCGCCGCGGCCACCGGCCGCAAGGTCTACCAGGCGTTTCAGCTTGCCGAGCAGTCGGTTCACCTGACCGACCTGACCCTCTCAAATGAGAGCCGGCTGGTGGGCAAGACGGTCGGCGACATCCAGGCGGACAAGCGCATCAATATCGTCATGCATCAGGGCCCAGGCGGCGTGAACGTGAACCCGGACCCGGCCATCGAGCTGAAGGCGGCAGACACGATCCTGGTGATCGCCCCCATGGACGCCTTGCTCGAGCTGGAGAGGCTCAACCAGCCCGCCGATCAGAAGACAGGCGGCAACGGTCCGCCGGTCGCATCCGCGCCTGCAACAGCCCGGTGACACATTGACGCGGGCCGCGCTGGGCTGTCCAATCGGCGTTGAGAAGACTCGGGAACGGGTCGGTGACCGGTACCGGCCGTCCCGAGGTCAGGGAAAATCCACCCAAGAGGAGCGTTCAGCGATGCAGACGCGCACGAACCGGCGAGGGTTCGTCCAGACGACGCTCGCCGTGTCAACCCTGCCGGGGCTGGTCGGTAGAGCGGCGGCCAGGGCCGGGGCAGATTCCCAGATCAAACTCGGTGTCATCGGCAACGGCGGTCGGGGATCATGGATCGCCGGCCTCTTCCGGAAGCACGGTGGATACGAGATGTACGCCGTGGCCGATTATTTCCCCGAGGTCGTCGACAAGTGCGGCGAGGCGCTCGGCGTGCCTCGGCAACGAAGATTCTCGACGCTTTCGGGCTACAAGCGCTTGATCGAATCGGGCGTGGAGGCCGTGGCCCTCGAGGTGCCCCCTTACTTCCTGCCCGAGCACGCTGCCGCGGCTGCCGCTGCCGGCCTCCACGTCTACATGGCCAAGCCCGTGGCCGTGGATGTTCCCGGTTGTCTCCAGATCGAGGCCGCCGCCAGGCTGGCCGCCCTAAAGCACCGCTGTTTCTTCGTCGATTACCAGATCCCCACCGACCCGACCAACATCGACGTCCACAAGGCCGTCAAGGACGGTAAGATCGGGCCCTTAGCCCAGGTCGCGACCTTCGGCATCGGCGGCGGCTTTGCCGACCCGCCCAAGACGGCGAACCTCGAGAGCCGCCTGCGCGGACTCGTCTGGGTCAACGACGTCGCGATCGGCGGCGATTACGTCGTCAACTACGACATTCACGCCGTCGACGCGGCGCTCTGGGTCATCGGCAAGCGGCCGGTCGCCGCGGCCGGCGGTTCACGGATCTGCCGGCGCAATGCTCACGGCGACGGCCGCGACGTTTGCTCGGTCGTGTTCGAATACGAAGGAGGGCTCGTCCACAATCACTTCGGCCAGGCGCTGGCAAACCAGGTTCCAGGCGAACTCTCTTGCCGCCTCCACGGGCTCACCGGCAACGCGACCATCAACTACTGGGGCCAGGCGCGGGTGACGGGGCCCGGCGTCAAGAAGACCGGCGAGGTGGTCAACCTCTACGAGGCCGGGGCGGTGCGCAACATCGCCACGTTCCATCGCAACATCGTCGAGGAGCGGTACGGGAACGAGACAGTCCCGCGCTCGGTGGACGGCGCCCTGGCCACCATCCTGGCCCGCGAGGCTGCCGCCCGCCGCACCCGGTTGACAATGGACGAGCTGATCAAGGAAAACAAGCGGCTCGAGCTGGATCTGCGGGGGCTGAAGAGCTGAGACGAACGGCACGCGGGGGGCAGACAAGGTGACCGGTCGTGCCGGGGTCACCCCCCCCTGCCCCAAAGAGGTCACCCCTCCCGACCTCCCCTTCGCAAGGGGAGGAGAGTATGCAAGGGGGGGAAAATGAGTGAAAACTTAAACTGGAGAGAGTATTATGAGAGCTGTAGCCATCAGCATTGGTGCCGCCTTGGGGATTCTCCTGGTGGGTACGTGTCGCGCCGAGGACCTCAAGTTCGTGATGCACCGCGTGGGCCACTTCCGCAGTGAGGCGTGTGGCGTGGGCGATTTCAACAACGACGGCAAGCCCGACATCGTCGCGGGGGCCTACCTCTACCTCGCCCCGGATTTCAAGCCGCACAAGTTCCGCACGCTCAAGGGGAGCGTGGACGAGCAAGGCAAGGGCTATTACTGGGACTTCATGAACGAGCCCCTGGACGTCGACGGCGACGGCAAGCTCGACGTCGTCTCGGTCGACTGGTTCCAGATGCATTGCACCTGGTTTCGCAACATCGGCTTGGGCGCCGGCGACTGGCCCGAGAGCGTGATCGAGAAGAACGGCAACTTTGAATGCGGCGAACTTGCAGACCTGAACAATTGTGGTAGGAAGAATGTGATCGTTCCCTCGGTTCAGCGCACGGTCTGGTACGAGATGGCGCGAAGCGAGGGCGGCAAGCTTGCCCCCGTTGTCCATGTCGTTTCGGACACGAAGTACGATTTTGGCATCGGTTGCGGCGACGTGAACGGGGACGGCCGCAACGACCTGATTCGCCCGAGCGCCTGGTACGAGGCCCCGGCCGACCCGCGCACGGGGAAGTGGATCGAACATCCGCTTCTCCTGGGCGACCGCGCGGAGAAGAAGGCCGTGCACACGCCGCAGATTTTGGTCTACGACGTCAACGCGGACGGTCTGAACGACCTGGTCACCTCCTCGGCGCACGGCTACGGCATCTTCTGGTACGAGCAGGCGCGCGAAGGGTCGCGGACCCACTTCATCCAGCACCTGATTGATGATTCCTGGACCCAGGCCCACAGCCTGGTTCTGGCCGACCTGGACCAGGACGGCGTGCCCGAGCTCATCACCGGCAAGCGGTTCATGGCCCACAATGGCGGCGACCCCGACGAGTACAAGCCGCTGGGCGTTTACTACTATTCGCTCGCGCGTGGGGCCAAGCCGACCTGGACCCGGCACACGATCAGCCACAACGAAGGAATCGGCTCGGGGGTCAACCTCTGCGTGGCCGACATGGATAGCGACGGCGATCTCGACATCGTCGTCACCGGCAAGTGGGGCGGCCCGGCCTGGTTCGAGAACAAGCTGAAGTGACTGGAGCACGGGCGGCCAGGGTCATCCGGCCGCCCTTGCCGTCTCACTCATTCGCTCTCGAGCTGCTTCCTCGCCTTCTCGATCTCGGTCATCATCTCGGGCGTGACTTCGGGATAGTCGAGGTCAAGCATGCGGATGGCGTCGACGATGACCAGGGCGACGATGGCTCGCGTGACCCACTTGTGGTCGGCCGGGACGATGTACCAGGGCGCCCACCTGGTGCTGGTGGCCGAGATGGCGTCTTCGTAGGCGGCCATGTAGTCGTCCCAGTAGCCCCGCTCGGCGAGGTCCGTGGGGGAAAACTTCCAGTGCTTCTCGGGCCGTTCCAGCCGCTCGAGAAACCGCTTGCGCTGTTCGTCCTTGGAGACGTGAAGGAAGAACTTGAGGATCAACGTGCCGTTGCGGGTGAGATGACGCTCGAAGTTGTTGATGTCGTCATACCGATGTTCCCAGAATGATTTGTTCACCTTGGCACCCGGAATGCGCTGGGGGATGACGAGCTCGGGGTGTACCTTGACGATCAGGACGTCCTCGAAATAAGACCGGTTGAAGATGCCGATCCGCCCGCGCTCGGGAAGGGCCCGGGCGTATCGCCAGAGAAAGTTGTGATCCAGCTCCTTGGGAGTGGGATGCTTGAAACTGCGCACGTCAACCCCCTGCGGGTTGACGCCCGACATCACATGCTTGATCGTGCTGTCCTTGCCGGCGGCGTCCATGGCCTGAAAGATCAGGAGGATCGACCACGTATCGGACGCATAGAGAATCTCCTGCGCCCTGGCCAGCTCGGACGTGTCTTCGGTGAGCGCCTCCTTGGCGATCTCCTTCCGCTCCCCCTTGGGGATATCCTTGTCTCCCGCCCACGCCGGATCATAGTCCTTGAGCTTCACCTTCGTGCCATCCGGCACGCGGCACATCTCGATCATCTTTTCGCGAGGGTCCATGGCGGCCTCAATCTCCGTGGTACAAGATTCCGATCTTGTCCATCTTCGGCCCTCGCCGACCGCGACGCAACCATGTCCAGCGTCGCTCTGATCACTGCGTGCCCAGGACTCGCTGTCCAGGCGACGTTCCGGTCGGCATCGGCACGCGTTCTACTTCGACTTTCATACCGTTCCGAAGCCGGGGAAGCCGGTCGATGATGACCCAGTCATCGGGCTTGAGACCTCCCGTGACGGACACCAACCCGTCAGGCGTGGCGTCCATCAACGGAAAGACCTGGCGGGTCTCCGCAACATCGCCGTGAACAACATACACCACGTACGACGGGCCCGGGCTACTTAGA
>JBMFUH010000658.1:0-4425 GCA_049966735.1 Isosphaeraceae bacterium | reverse complement strand
GTACTCGACTCCGAGGTTGATTCCAACCTTGGGATACAAGGTGGCGCGATACCAGGTGACCAGGTCGCGAGGTCGATCCACCGACGCCGTGGTCTGCCAGACCCTCGGCTCCCACGAGGGCATGCGGTAAATCCGGAACGGGCCACTCGCCGGAAATTGCCGCTCCTGTTCTTCAATCACGCGCAACACCTCGGGCTGGGATTCCATCAATGCCTGAGGTACGGTCACGACGTAGCGGGCGTTGGCCGCGGCCAGGTCGGCCGTCATCACCATGAGCACGAGCGCGGCCGCCAGCCGCGGACGAGTCCCGACAAGGCGCAGTACCAGCAAACCCAGTGTCGAGACGATCGACGCCTGCACCAGGCCGCGCACGATCGCCCCGAATCCCCCTTCGGCATCAAACGGCCCGAACGTCGACGAGATGATGGGCGAGTGAAACGATCTCAGAATATACGGTCGAGCGAGCCAGACGCCGGCAAGAGTCGTCAGGCTGGAGATCAGATACAGCACAAGGAGAACGACGCCGCGACGTCGCCCTTGCTCGCGCAAGCTGTCCCAGCCCGAGCCCGCAAGAGCGGCCAGCCCCAGCGCGGTGAAGGTGAAGAGCTTGGCCGGAAAACGAAACTGGCGAAACCCCGGGAACACAGTCGCCAACCACCAGTAGACGCCGCCGTCGCCATCGCGCGGAAAGCCGTCGAGACGGATCGGCGTCGCGATCGGCGAATCGAGCCGGCCGAGGCTGCCTGCCCAGCCGGAAAGCCATGGCCAGTGCAAGGCCTGAACGCCGGCCCGCGCTAGCCAGATGGGGCTGGCGTAGCGCCCCAGGCTCCCCAGCACGCTCCCCAGTACGATCACCGTCAACCAGACGCGCCAGGGCGGCCCGCGTCGCAACCCCAGCGCGCTACATCCCAGCACCAGCGTCAATCCTCCCAGGTAAAGCGACTGCGACCATAGCTCTGGCCGAACGCCGGGAATATCGAAGGCGTCTCGCCAGTAGGAGTTCTTGCCGAAGTGGGCCCCGAACACGTTGGGCCAGGCCAGCTCCACCAGTCGAAACGGCTCGATGCTGTACGTGTAGATGTCGTGCGAGCCCGTGACGGCCGTGCGGACTGTCTCCTGGGAAAACTCCAGGACCGGCAGCAACTGGGCGGCACACAGCAAGGCCGCCAGCACAGCCGCCCCGGCCAGACCAAGCACGATGACTCGAAGATGGAACCTCCAGCCGGAGCGCGCCCCGCCAGAGAAAACCCGGAGGACGACCAGTCCCCAGCCCGTGGCGACCACCCAAGGCACCCAGGCCATCCAGGGAAACGGCCCGGGCGGAAAGCCGCGCGGGCGCAGGTGAGGCAGCCGCACGGCCAGGAAAAGTGTGGTCCCGAACCAGAGAACCAGGCCGATCACGGCAAGGAGAACGAACCGCCAGCGACGAGCAGAGGACGGACCAGATTCGGCCTCGCCAGGCCCTCCGCGATCTCCCTGGCGGGCCCTCCTCCATGCCATTGCCGCGGCATATCCGGCCGCCGCGAGACCAAGGAGATAGGCAGACTCCGGATCACCCCCCAGCGTCTGCATGGCCAGCACCAGGGTCAGCTCGACGAGCGCCCACCGCCGACCCAGGCGTATCCAGCGATCCACTGCATGCATGCCCAAAGGCAGCCAGGCCGCCCCCACCAGGTAGATCACGTTGGAATGCTGAAACAGGATCGGTGCACCGAAGGAATAAGCCAGCGCGGCAAGCGCCGAGCCAACCCAGCTCGTCTGCCACGAGCGGACGAGGATGAGCATCGCGAGGAACGCCAGCGCCGTATGAGCGACAACGTAGGTTCGGGCCGCCCAGGGATAAGGCAGAAAGGCGAAGACCACCTTTCCCGGGTACAGCACGGCCGCGGTCGGATTGCCCAGGAGGGGCATCCCAGCATCCTCCTCGGGCTCCCAGAGCGGCCATCGCCCGGCGTTCCACTCCGCCTGGACTCGCTGATGCAGCGGGTAATAATAGTGCCCGGCATCGCGATAGCTGAACTGCCCCCCGCCGACGAGCGCGTTGCCGTAACAGGCCAAAAACAACGTCGTGAAGCAAGCGATGATGAGCAGAGGCGTCAACCAGCGTCGCATGTGCCATTCCTTGCGGGAATCGGGAACGCCCTACTCCCTACTCTCCACTCCCCGGGTGTTGGTCCAAAACCTCCGTCGCGGAGCAGCTACGGAGTTGTTGCCGACTTGCCGTTTTCCGCCCCTTTGTTTCGACCAGGCACGGTAGGATGATACTGCCTTCAACTCGTCACGTCACGCGTTCCGTTCCTACCGCGTGATCTGTTGACTCCTGCCGTATTAACCCGGCAATGAAGATGCGCAACATCCGGCCGGGCTCGAGTCCGGTGTCGGACCCGGTCCCGGGAGGGCGAGGCTCCTGCCGAGCCGGGATGAGTAGCGCTCCGCAGGTGCCTCGCCCTCCCGATCTTTTTTCTTGCCGGGTTAATATTACTTTCTTGACACGCGCCTTGACGATCGCGATACAGTGAGATAGGAACAAATCGTGAGATTCACGAATTCGCCAGCCGTGATTGTCCCACGGCGGGCATATTTGCCCCGCGCCGCCTCGATGGGCTGAAATCCGGCGCACTTCCCGACCATGGCCGACGAACGCATCCGGCGGCAGCTTGCCTTTCTGGCCGCCCAGATGATGTACAATCGGACCGAATCCGAGTACTTCACCGCCAAGCGCAAGGCCGCCAAGCAGCTCGGTGTCGAGTATCGCCACCGACCTGGCGACTTGCCCAGCAACAAGGAAATCCGCGACCAGATCCAGGCGATGGCCCGCATCCACGAAGGGCCCAAGCGCCTGGAACATCTCCGCGACATGCGGCTGGACGCCCTGCGCCTGATGCGCAAGCTGGCCCGGTTCCGACCCCGCCTCATCGGCAGCGTCCGCACCGGGCACGTCCGCAAAGGGTCGGACATCGACATCCACATCTTCTGCGACAGCCAGGCCATCGTCACCGACACGCTCGACGAGCTGGGTTTGCAGTACGACGTGGAGCACAAGCGGATCGTCAAGTACGGCGACGAGCGGACGTTCACCCACATCCACATTTACGATAACCACAACTACGAGCTGACGCTCTACCCGGAAGACAAGGCCCACTACGTCTTCAAGAGTTCGATCACCGGCAAGGCCATCGAGCGCGCGTCGATTGCCGAGCTGGAGGCGCTCTTGCTCGAGGAAAACCCCGGTCTGAACCTGGACGAGGAGGTCGAGCGGCTCGAGGACCACATCGACCGCCATGCCCTTTTCCGGATGCTGCTGGAGCCGCTGGAGGGAGTGAAGCAGAGCGTGAAATACCATCCCGAAGGCGACGCCCTTTACCACAGCCTCCAGGTCTTCGAGCTGGCCCGCGAGGAATGGCCCTACGACGAGGAATTCCTGCTGGCTGCACTCCTCCACGACGTGGGTAAGGCGATCGATCCCTCCGACCACGTCACCGCGGCGATCGAGGCGCTGGAGGGCTCGATCACCGAACGGACCGCCTGGCTGATCGCCCATCACATGGAGGCCCAGGCTTACAAAGACGGGACGCTCGGCCACCGGGCGAAGGTCCGGCTCCAGGAGTCGGAATGGTTCGACGACCTCATGCTGCTCTACGAACTGAACCGCCGCGGCCGCGTGCGCGGAGCTCTTGTCCGCGAGGTCGACGAGGCACTCGAGTACCTGCGAGAGATGGACCAGGATGAGGGATGAAGTCGTCTCGCTGACACTCAGGGTGAACCGCTCTGGGGCCAGAGCGGCCAGAAAAACCAGGACGCCCCCTCCCGTGTCAGCGGATAGATCAGCAACGTGGCCAGCGTCACGAAGAGCACAAACGGTACCAGCACGATCACGCATTTGAAGATCGTCTGGAGACGATCGCGATTGGAAAAGGGCGAGCCCCAGCGCCGGCATCGCAGCGCCTGAATCTCGCTGATCGCGAATGCCGGCGTCACGATGAACAGGACGATGACAGCCGCGAAGGGACTCCGGAAGAGCAAGACGAGGCCCACGGCCAGAAGACCGATCAGGTTCATCGTCCCACGCAGCACCGCGGCGCCGATCGGATAAGGGGGTTCGAACGAGGCGTCGTCCTCACGCCAGTCATGCTGGTTGCAGCTCCAGCAATGCGGAGCGTCCCTCGGGTTTTCAGCCCCGCAATTGACACAACGAAGCATACCGGTGGGGACAGGGTGAACGCTCTCCATGATAACCGACCTCCGACGGATGGAGGACGTAGCCGAATTCATCCCTTCTTGAGTCACGAGTTCATTATCGCGGAAATCGGTGTCATCCACAACCTCTTGAGCTTCCGATCCCGCCCTGGAGTGCCGTGCTCAGTGGGCCTGACGGCGAAAGTAAGCGAGCCAATCCTTGCCGGTTTCGTTTGTCAGGTTCGCGAA
>JBMFUH010000657.1:0-4430 GCA_049966735.1 Isosphaeraceae bacterium | reverse complement strand
GCTTGTATTTGTTGGCCGGGCAGCCGGTTAATATATTACGCTTGTTTTGGGTCTAGTATACTTGTCATGATGGATAATCCGGTGGAAGCCGTCAACGCTGCCTGTCGTGAAGAGCACTACCCCTGGAAGAACCGGCTCCTCAACCCCGTCAACACGATCCATTTGTTCATTCTCCAGGTGCTCAACCAGAACACCCCCGTCAATGATCTACCCCACAGCGCGGCCGAGCCGCAACCCAAAGACGGTGCAGGGCCACGGATTGAACACGGATTGAACACGGATAAGATACGTGGTTGCCATCATGGCCCCGCGCGCTGGATCACCCGGGGCTGCAACCCCAGAGCTTGCCACGGAATCGCTTGCCAAATCGTCTCCGGCGTACAAGATTCTCGAAGTTCGTAGTACAGGAGCGGGGAATCCTTCACCGGTTCGGCCTACTGCAAGGCGCGCCAGCGGCTCCCGGGGAAATGGCAAAGACCGCCAGCGGCGTGGGCTTCGCGGGGGGTGGGCTTCGCGGGGTCAAGCTCTGTTTTCGGTTTTGGGAGTGGCAAGGGACTAACCACCTTTCTGGAGATCAGAATGTGTGTGGTCCTTTGACACCCTCCTTTAACACCCTCGTCGGACAAGATTCCAATCTTGTTGTCGTCGATCACGGAATGGACAAGATGGGAATCTTGTCCGACGAAAGGAGGGCTTCGCATGGGCCCCATTTCATTCGACCGCATACGGGCCTTGCGGCCGGCGGTTCAACGAAGCTGTTCCGGCAGCGGTTGCGGCTTGCCGTCCTTGTCGACACAGGCGAGTGTGGTGTGGCCCTCGGCAAGCAGAACGCCGTCGCGGAAGACCTCGTAGTGGTGCACGATCTTGACGTGCGTCACCCGCGCCACCGTGGTCCTGAGCGTGAGCAGATCGTCGTAAAACGCCGGACGCTTGAACTTGCAGCCGGCTTCGATGATCACCAGGTAGTGTCCGGCATCCTCGATCTCACGGTAGCTCAGCCCGCGCTGGCGGAGCAACTCGGTCCGGCCGGCCTCAAAGTAGACGAAGTAGTTGGCGTGGTGCAAGAGGCCCATTCGGTCGGTCTCGGCGTAGCGCACACGGATCGACAGGTCGTGCTGAATCTGTTCGCTCATGAGTGGTCGGGCTCCCCCGCTGTTTTGGTGATGCGTCGCGCCTACCGGGCTCGGGTTTCCGATGATCCCGCCCGAACTTCCCGGCGGGCGAGACGCCCCGAGCTCGCTCTTGGGTGCGTCACGACCACAAGCGGCGCGGGATCGTACGGCCATGCTTCCCGGCTGGGCTTGCCCGGAACGTAGCCCTCGGCAACCCAGCGTCGAAACACCTCGGGACTATGTTCCAGGCGGTTCCGTCTCAGCCAGTCCGCATACTGGTCGACGAATTCGGCCATGATTTTGCCGTCTCCCAGCCGGACGTACAAGTGCCGGAGGACAAGCTGATCGCGTGCACTCGCCAACGTTCCGCCGGGACGCAAGAGCTCCGTGATGGCGGAAGCCAGACCGGTTCGCTCCGAGCCCCACGCGCAATGCATGATCAAGGGGTGGTCGCACGTGTCCAGCATCCGCACCAGCGCGCGCAACTGGATGCGCGACATCCAGACGCACGACGACAGGGAGAGATCGACCTGAGTGGCGCCCGAGGCCAGGGTGGCGGCGATCTCGTCGCGATACCACGACTCGCCCAGGTTGGGACCGCGCAGGTTCAGGACCGTTTTGATCTGGTGCTCACGAATGGTCCGCGACAGCGCGGTTGCCGACATCTGTCCCGATCGATAGATCCGTCCCGGCTGGAGAATCGCGAAGTTGTACGTTGCCTGGTTCCAGCCGATGAAGGCCAGGGGAGGAAGCAGGAGGATCGCTGCGATGATCCCGATCTGCCTGAACCGCCGCATCCGGCGCCTTTCCATGAGTGATCTCCCAGACGCCAACCTCGCGAGACGGCACCAGCGAATGCTGAATCCTGGCGAACTCCTCGATCAGAAAGCGATCGTTGCGATCGACGGGAGAGTTGGGCCGCGACCAAGGAAGACTCGCGATCTCATTCCACGCTTTTTCCGCCGAGTAGCCTTCGTGGCGGATCAGGTAGGCCGCATGCGCCAGGCTGGTCCGATGATGCCCCGCGACACAGTGGAAGAAGACGGGTTGGTTGGTTGGGTCGGCCAGAAGGTCCGCGGCCAGCGCGAGCTGCTCGGGCGTCGCGCGCGAGCCGCGCATCGGCACGATCATCCAGCGAACTCCCAGCTCGTCAACGACCCGTTTCTGACCGGCGAACTTGGGATCGGTCGAGTTGATCGCGGTCAGCGTGACGATCGTCCTGATCCCTTCCCGTGCGATGATTTGCCGCAGTGGTCCTTGATGCTGCCAGGCCCCGCGCATCAGCTTGCCCGGCACGACCACCTTGACCCGTTTCTCGAACCAATCATCACGGAGGATGATCGCGCAAACCACCAAAGCCAGGACAACTCCCAGGGAAGCCCCGACGGTCAGCTTGGTGACAAAAGGTCGATTCACCCGCGAACCTCTTCCTGAATCAGTCCAGGGTCCATCGTCATTGGTCCTTGGTCTCTACCGCGGGCCCCAGGACTGATGACCGCGAGCGCGGTGAGCGCAAGGACTCAAGGACAGCGAGCGCGGCTTTCAAGAACCACGAACGCGCGCGGCAGCTCCATCCATGACGCGGGGAATTCTAGTCAACGGCTTGGAACGAGCAAGCCCAACTGTCAGGAAGCCCTGGAGTCCCTGAGTCCTTAAGTCCCTGGTCCGGGTTCCAAGGACTCAAGGACAAGCGAGCGCAGCGAGCCATCGGTCTTGGGGGTTCCGCGGGAACCATGCTATCTTACGGCACCGGCAAGACGGCCGCGCAAGGACCCAAGTGTGCGAAGGGAGTCGCCCATCCATGGAAAGTCGCCGTAGCCTCGCGATCGCGCTTGTCCTGCTGGCGATCGGCCTGCGTGTCGCGATGGTGCTCGTGCTCCAGAGCCATCGCGTGCCGCGCAGTACGTATGAGCACGGTGAGATTGCTGCAAACCTGCTGGCGGGGCGAGGATTCTCCATCCAGTTCCTGGGCGCGGAGGGCCCGACCTCACAGCAGGCCCCAGTCTATCCGGCCGTCGTCGCTTTGGCCTATGCAATCGGCGGCGTCGAAACTCCGACCGCGCTGCTGATCCTGGAAATCGCTCAGTCAATCCTGGGCGGAGTTCTGGTCCTGGGAGTGCTCTTGCTCGCTGGCCAGATCACCAGTGGACGTCCTTGGGCGACCGGACTGGCCGGCTTCCTGGCTGCCGTGCACCCCACGCTCGTTTATGCCGCGACACACGTTCAGGTCGCGCTCCTGGGAGCGACCTTCCTGACCTGGACACTTTACTGGGCCTACCGGACGGGGGCGAGCGGCCGGCCTGTTCACGCAGTCATCACAGGAGGACTGCTGGCGATCCTGGCCCTCACCGATCCGATCCTATCACTGAGCGGTGTCGGGGTGGTCTGGGCGATTGCCCGGAAGAGTAGAACGGCATTCATTCCGTTCCACGCGATAGCGATCTGCCTGCTGACCGCGGGAATCGGCGTCGCGCCCTGGCTGGTGCGGAACGTGTTGGTTCACGGCGAATTCGTCGCCATCAAAAGCACCTTTGGCTACGCCTTCTGGCAGGGCAACTGCGCGCTCAGTCAGGGGACGGACAAGGTCGTGCGGGCATCGGTGGAACGTGTGCTCCAGCGCGCGGAGCCGGAGGGGAGCCTGTCAGACTTGAATCGCACGCTCTGGGCCGCGCGCCATGAGGCCGGCTACATCGACGACATCGCACTGTCACGGGTTGACAAGCGGCTGCTCGGGTCCGTGTCCGAGCCCGAGCGATCGCGAATCCTCTTCCGGCGGGCGATCAAGGAACTGCGTCAGGAGCCGGGGCGCTATCTAAGGCTCTGTCTGCGGCGGTTTCGCTACTTCTGGCTCTTCGACGAGACCAACCCCAAGACGCGCGTGCTGGCCTACAGGGCAAGCCATCTGGCGCTCACGGTTCTGGCGATCGTCGGGCTGGTTCTCGCCCCGCCCGACGTCCGGCGCGGGCTTGCCCCCACGCTGGCGACCGCTCTGCTCATCGCGCTCTTTCACACGTTCACCATCGTCTCGGCGCGATTTCACATCCCGATTGAACCGTTGATGGCGATCTGGGCTGGGGCAGGGGCAGCGCGTTGGAAGCGATCTCCGGGGCCTTCATCCCCGACTCGATACCACGTCGTAGGCGTCCGGCTCAAACGACGGCTTGAGCGAGGCGAGCGCGTCTGCTGATTCGGCGGTCTTGTTCGCTCGCATGACCAGTACGCCCAGCACCAAGCTGGTGAGGAGTGCGGCGGTGCTGATGATCACCGCGCATCCCCAGGCAACCGAGATGATCGGCAAGTAATCCGGGTTATGGTAAG
>JBMFUH010000656.1:0-4432 GCA_049966735.1 Isosphaeraceae bacterium | reverse complement strand
CGGGGATCTGGCGGAGGATACGCTCAAGGTCCCGCACGCTTGATACCGGCATGATCGCGGCGGCCTGAGATGAGCAAAGGTCTGCCTCGACCATTCGTCGCGCCGGCAGAGGATGAACAAGCGTGCCGCCCTCTACGATCAGGAAGGATCGTCGCATGTCGGACTTTCGCTCGAAGGGCCGCCCTTCACCATCTCGCGCGTTCCGGCCGGCACTCGACGGCCGGCTCGAGGATCGCCTGGTATTGTCCCCACCGCCCTCGCTGCACCAGTACGTGGGGACCTCGCTCGCCTTGCTCAAGAACCCCACCGCGAGGCTGGCGTTTCATGTGAATCAGCCGCCGTTCGCGCTCAACGCGCCGCGGTGGATCCGGCAGTACCGGGTCATTCACGCGCCGGCCTTCCAGACGATCCGGGGCGGCGAGGCCGTGAACGTGATCGCGACCGACGGCTCGCGATACCGGATCCAGCTTGGCTACGTTGACAACACGGTGCAGACTGCGGCAGCCGACGGCGCGGGGGGAAGCTATACGCAGACCACAACGTCCGCGGCGAGCATCATCCAACCCTCGGGATACCCGCAGCCGATCGGCACCGTCCGGTGCTATGCCATGCCCAACGGCGAGGTCGGAATCATCGTCGACGGTTCGTCGCCGAACACCGAGTTGACGATCAATCCGCTGCCGCACCCGATTGTCACGGGATATGCACATAGTTATGCGTACGGCCAATCGGGCGTGTCCCACGTGTTGAACATCGGTCAGATCACGGTCAACAGCGGGCAGATCGGCGACATTGAGGGATTCCACACCGCCAATCTCGTCGGCCCGCTCACGGCCACCGGTTCGACGACGATTGACCGGATCGCCCTCAACTCGATCCAGCCCGGGGGTTCGATCCTCACCGGAGGCACGGTGAACACCCTCGACATTTATCAGGGCATCACGCTGAACACGGGTACCAACATCCAGATCGGCCGCGACCTCAACCTGCTCAACGTCGGCGGGGACATCAACCTGTCCAACGGCTCGAACTTCCTGATCGGCCGCGACCTGGGCGCGGTCTTGCAGCCTCCCAAGGGGACCGGCTCGGGAAGCAACGTGCTATCCCTGTATCTGAATAACTTCGTAACCACCGTGAGTACGAGCATTCCGCCCGAGGTCGCCACATTCATCCAGGGAGGACTCAACATCGGGCCGGGAAGTTCGTTCGTCGTCGGTCGCGCCATCGACAATGCGTTCTACATCATCGGCAACATCACGGGAGCCAGCCGACTGGTCATTCCCAAGAGCAATGTTAATCCGCTCAGCAACACACTGATCTCTTTGGGCACGATCACACCCTGACGCGGGCAGCACTCACGCGACAGCCGGCGGCACGCTCGCACCTCGACCGAGCGCGCCGCCGTCGTTTGGGGGAAGCCACAACGATTCTAATCTGAATCCCATTTAATCAAGCGGGCGAGGGCCCGGGTCAATCCCCTGGACCCTCGCGCGATTGACAACCGCGACCCGGAGGTCGGAATTGACGCGAATCTGGCAGGACAGGCGAATGTTCGGCGCGAGGTCGCCTTCCCGCGTCAGGCGGTTCTTCTCCAGCTCCGCCGGAGCGGGGACGTCGCCCCCCAGGACCTCGACCCGGCAGGTTGTGCACCGCGCGTTGCCGCCACAGCGATGCAAGATGTCGATTCCCGCGTCCTCGATGGCCAGAACCAGCTTCTTGCCGGGTTCCACCTCGAACGATTTTTCACCGTCAACGGTTACCGTGGGCATGGCAGGGGCTCCTCTGGGGTGATCGATCGCCGGATCAGCGATCCGTGAATGGAGACAGAGAGACGGACGAAAGCTCGCGTGCGGGGGCAACACGAACACGGTCAGTTGGAAAGTCGCCAGGCTCAAGGTAGGCACGATCTGGGCTCGTTTCAAGGCCCAGCGTGGTGGCTTGCCGGCCAGTCCGGCGCGGGGCATGGCCCCACGAAGGACCACCAGGGTCTTGCAATGGGGGGCCTGCTGTGACATATTTCACGTTCTCACTGCACGTCCCTCTCCCACTCGCGCAAGAGCGGATGGGGCGGATCGAGTAAGCGGGCGCGCGAGCGCGGCATGCTGCGGAGCGGTGATCCGGCCGTTGGCGAGCATTCAGGTGCAGGTTTCGAGGCGACCGAGGATTTGACGACATGAACTGGCAGGTTGGTCTCTATGTAGCCGCCGTCTTGATTCCGCTGGCCGCGTTTGCGATCGAGGTTCTCTTCATCCGCCAGTTGCGGCGGCTCAACGCCTATCTCGCCACGGGAGCGATCGGCCTGTCGTTCCTGCTCAGCTTTGTCGGCTTCTGCGACTACTTCTACGAGGCGCCAGGAGTTTGGACCGCGGCGGAGCACGCGGCGGGCGAGGCCGCGGCCGGACACGAAGGCTCGCATGGGCCGCTGGTCTGGCAAGGAAGCTTCGACTGGGTGGTCTTGAGCGGGCCGGCCGCCGTCACGCCGGGCGATCCCCTGGCCACAAGACCGCTCACCTTCCCCCTGGGCGTCTACATCGACAACGTCGCCGTGCTCATGTTTTTCATGGTCTCGCTGGTGGCGATGCTCATCCACATTTACTCGATCGGCTACATGCACGACGACCCGCGCTTCGCCCGCTTCTTCGCCTACCTGTCGCTCTTCTGCTTCTCCATGCTCGGGCTTGTCGCTTCTTCAAATCTTTTCATGATCTTTATTTTCTGGGAACTGGTGGGCATCTGCTCGTACCTGCTGATCGGCTTCTGGTACGAAGACAAGGTGAACTGCGACGCGGGCAACAAGGCGTTCGTGGTCAACCGGATCGGCGACGTCGGCATGCTGGTGGGGCTGGGCCTGCTCTGGGCGAGCCTGGGGACGTTCAATTTTCACGAGATCAGTGAAGGGCTGCACTTGCCCAACGGCGAGTTCAACGTGATCGGCGACGCCCACAACCAGCCGGTCGTCGAGTTTCACCCCCAGGCCACGGAAAACGGGCCGGGCCAGCCGGTGCAAATGCCCTACTGGCTCTTGACCCTGGCCGGGCTGGGCGTCTTCGCCGGCTGCGTGGGCAAGAGCGCCCAGTTCCCGCTCCACGTCTGGCTCCCCGACGCCATGGCCGGCCCGACTCCCGTCTCGGCCTTGATCCATGCGGCGACGATGGTCGCCGCCGGGGTTTACCTGGTGGGGCGATTTTTCCCGGTCTTCACCCCCTTTGTTCTGCTCTGGATTGGCTATACCGGCGGGATCACCCTCTTCATCGCCGCGACCATCGCCATGGTGCAAACCGACTACAAGCGAGTCCTGGCGTACTCCACGGTCAGTCAGCTCGGGTTCATGATGCTGGCTTTGGGCGTGGGAGGACGGGCGGCGGGGCTCTTCCATCTGCTGACCCACGCGTTCTTCAAGGCCCTGCTCTTCCTGTGCGCCGGCAGCGTCTACCACAGCGTGCATACGTACGAGATGCCGGCCCTGGGCGGTTTGCAAAAGAAGATGCCGATCACGGCGCTGACGATGCTGGTCGGCACCTTGGCGATTTCCGGGGTGCCTTTTTTCAGCGGTTTCTACTCCAAGGACGCGATCCTCGCCGCCGCGATCGCCCGGGTCTGGCAGAGCCCCGAGCATGCCCTGCTGTTCATCCTGCCGGCGGTCGGGGCGATGATCACGGCCTTTTATATGTTTCGCATGTGGTTCCTTGTATTCGCCGGCGAGGCCCGGGGCTTCCCGACGGTTGTCGCCGCCGAATCGGCTCACGATCATGACGAGGAGCACGCCGTGGCCAATCACGAGGTCGAGCACGGCCACGGCCCCAGCGGGCACGAGAAGAACCCGGCGGCGCACGCTCACGAGAGCGAGCGGGTCATGACCGTGCCGCTCATGGTCCTGGCCTTCTTCAGCATCTTCCTGGGCTGGACCTTTTATCTCGGCTTGCCGTTGGGAACGCCCGCTCTCGAGCGGATGATCAGCTA
Organism: Isosphaeraceae bacterium; assembly: GCA_049966735.1. Taxonomy (GTDB): domain Bacteria; phylum Planctomycetota; class Planctomycetia; order Isosphaerales; family Isosphaeraceae; genus Aquisphaera. The sequence continues at coordinate 472 of JBMFUH010000656.1, read as the reverse complement.
CGGACAGCCGGCGGGAGTCGTGAGCGCCCACTGGGCGCACTGGTACGCCCTGGGATGCTCGCTGGTGATCGCGGTCGTGGGGATCGGCCTGGCCTTGCTTTACTACGCTCCGGCGAACCTTCCCTACTTCGTCTCCACCCGCCTGAGCCCCGCGGCGGCGGCCCGGCAATTCCCACGACTCTACAAGCTGTTCGCGAACAAGTGGTACTTCGACGAGATCTACTGGGCGTTTTTGGTGCGTCCTTGCCTGCGCTTCGCCCGGTTCTGCGCCCAGATCGACAAGATCCTGATCGACGGTCTGGTCAACGGCTCGGCCTTCATGACCGAGCGGTTCAGCCACCTGGACGGACTCTTCGACAAGCTGGGCGTCGACGGACTGGTGAACCTGCTCGGTGAGATGATCTATGTTGCCGGCGATCGCAGCCGCGCGATCCAGACCGGCAAGCTGCGCAATTACCTGATGCTCTTGGCC
>JBMFUH010000655.1:0-4438 GCA_049966735.1 Isosphaeraceae bacterium | reverse complement strand
GTTCAATTCGTAGTTCGTAGCCCCCCTTTTCTGTTGCTGAGAGGCGAGCAACCGCGTGATCCACGTCGACGGACTTTGCAAGACCTTCCTTGATTACCAACGTGGGCTGGTCTGGGCCGTGAGCGGCGTGTCGTTCGATTGCCGGCCGGGAGAGATCTTCGGCCTTCTGGGTCCCAACGGGGCGGGCAAGACGACGACGTTGCGCATCCTCAGCACGGTGCTGCGGCCCACCGGCGGCCGGGCCGTGGTCGCCGGCCACGACGTGGTCGCCGAGCCCCAGGCGGTACGGGCGAACATCGGCTACATGTCGGCCAGCACCGGGATCTATGACCGGATGACCGCCTGGGAGCTGGTCGAATACTTCGGCAAGCTCTACGGACTGGCCGACGACCGGCTGCGGGAACGCATGGAGACCGTTTTCGACTGGCTCCAGATGAACGATTTCCGCGACGTGCTGGGCTCCAAGATGTCCACCGGCATGAAGCAGAAGGTGTCCATCGCGCGGACGGTCGTCCACGACCCTCCGGTGCTGATCTTCGACGAGCCGACCTCCGGCCTGGACGTGCTGGTCCAGCGCGCGGTCGTCCAGAAGATTCTCGAACTGCGCGACCTGGGCAAGACGATCATCTTCTCCACGCACTCCATGCATGAGGTCGAGCGGCTCTGCCAGCGCGTGGCGATCATTCACAAGGGGCGGCTTCAGGTGGCAGGCGCGCCTCGCGATCTGCTGGAGCAATTTGACCAGCCTGATCTGGAAGAGCTATTCTTCACCTTGGTTGAGCGAGCGGACGGGTAAGAGTCGCCAGTTGCCAGTTGTCAGCGAGGTGGCAACTAGCAAAGAAGAACTGGCAACTGGCAACTGGCAACTGGCGGGACGAGATGATGCGCTGGTCGAACCTGCTTGTGATCTTTCGCCGCGAGGTTCTCGACCAGCTCCGCGATCGGCGCACGCTGTTCATGATCGTGGTCTTCCCGATCTTGCTTTATCCGATCCTGGGGTTCGTCGTTCTCCAGGTGGCGGCGGCGCGGGTGCAGAAGCCCCGGATCGTGGTGGTGGTGGGGACGGAGTATCTGCCCGCCGAGTATCCCTTGCTGGCGCCCTCGGCGGACGACTTCGATCCCCGCCTGCTGGGCCCTCAACCCCAGCGCGGCTCGCTTCAGGTCGTGTCGGAATCGGCGCGAGGTCCGTGGGGAGAGGCCGAGCATCGTCAAGAAGCCGTGCGCCGGGGAGTGGCGTCGGCGGTGCTGGTCATCCCGGCCGATCTGCCGCGCCAGTTTCACGAGCGCAAGGATGTTGAGATTCCGATCCTTTACCGGAGCGTGGACGAAACCAGCCAGAACACGTACTACCGGCTCCGCGAGATCCTCGACCGCTGGAAGCGGGAGATCGTCCAGGCACGCACCCAGAGGGACAACTTGCCGCGAGGGTACGCCCAGCCGGTGCAGGTGAAAGCCCAGGATCTGGCCACCACGCAAGAGGTGGAAAGCAGCACCTGGAGCCGGGTTTTTCCGTTTCTCCTGGTCATGATGTCGCTGACGGGCGCCTTTTACCCGGCGGTGGACCTCTGCGCCGGCGAGAAGGAGCGGGGGACGATGGAAACCTTGCTCATCAGCCCGGCCTCGCGCGCGGAGATCGTCGTGGGCAAGTTCCTGACCGTGATGCTGGCGAGCGTGGCGACCGCCCTCTTGAATCTGGCCAGCATGGGGTTGACGGGACTGGTGCTGGCGGAGCGGGGCGCGCCCTTGGCGTTGGAGCCGGGCCATCGGGCCTCGGCCGCCGCGCTCTCGGCGCCGAGCCTGCAGTCGGCATTCTGGATGATCCTCTTGCTCCTGCCCCTGGCCGCCTTCTTCAGCGCGGTCTGCCTTGCCCTGTCGGTTCTGGCCCGCAGCATGAAGGAGGGCCAGTACTACATGACGCCGCTGTACATGGTCTGTCTCCCCTTGATCTTCCTGACCCTGATGCCCGAGACCAAGCTCAACCTGTTTTATAGCCTGGTTCCGGTCACGGGCGTCGCGCTTTTGCTCCGCGCGCTGATCATGGGAGACTACCAAACGGCCGTGCGGTATTTCCTACCGGTGATGGCGCCCACCGTGTTTTATGCCTGGGTCGCCTTGCGCTGGGCCATCGACCAGTTTCAGCGCGAGGATGTGCTGTTTCGCGAGGCCGAACGGTTCAGTCTGAGTATCTGGCTCAAGCATCTGATCCGCCATCGGCAGCCGATGCCGACCGGCGGTCAGGCGACGCTGTGCTTCGCCTTGATCCTGTCGTCGTCGTGGTTTCTGATGGAATACATGACGATTCGAGGGCTTAAGGCCAACCAGGCGGCCGTGGCGGCGGGGCAATTCCTGATCCTGTTTCCCCCCTTGATCATGGCGGTGATGCTGACGTCGTCGCCCAGCAGGACTTTGCGCCTGACCTGGCCGGCGGGACGGTATTTCCTCCATGCGGGCGCCCTGGCGCTGGCCTTGAACCCGGTGGTCGCCGAGCTCGGGGCGATCGTTCAGAAATGGTTCCCGATCTCCTCCGCGCTGTCGGAGTCACTGAACCAGCTCATGTCCGGCTCGTCCAACCTTTGGATCAGCGTGGGGGTTTTCGCTCTGCTGCCGGCCGTTTGCGAGGAGTTTGCCTTTCGAGGCTTCATCCTCTCAGGGTTGGAGCAGGGGCGGCGCACTCGCTCGGCCATTCTCCTCTCGGCCCTCATGTTCGGCTTTCTCCACGTGCTCTTGAGCCTCTTTCAGCAACTCTGCAATGCGACGCTGCTGGGCATCGTGCTGGGGCTTCTGGCGATCCGGAGCCGGAGCCTGCTGCCGGGAATCGTGTTTCACTTCCTGAACAACGCCCTGTTCATCACCCAGTCCGCGCGAATCCGGGCTCTCGAAGCGACCGGCTGGGCCGCTTGGCTCTATCGCAATCCGGCGGATGGTCTTTATCATGGAACCTGGATCGCGGTCAGTCTGGTGGTCTCCGGGTTCTTGCTTTTCTGGCTGGGGAAAAGTGGGCAGTCGGCAGTGCGCGGTCGGCGGCGCGCGGGTACGGACCTGACCTCGCAATCCGAGTGAGCAGGAGGAATCGAGCGATGAGACGAGACACGCTCACCCTCCAGGCACGTTACGTATTTCCGGTGGAGGGCCCCCCGATCGAAGGTGGTCTGGTCCGTCTCCAGCAAGGGCGAATTGGCTGGGTCGGCTCGGACGTGGACCGCACCGGCGACCTTGACCTGGGCAACGTGGCCATCGTTCCGGGGCTGGTCAACGCCCACACTCATCTTGAGCTGGCTCGGCTCGATGGGGAAGAGACACGCGACGACGCAAAGGGGCCCGAGGACTTCATCACCTGGCTGCGCAGGGTGATGGACCAGAGGCGCGGCGGGTCGGAAGAGACGCTCAAACGCGCGGTCGGAGAGAACCTGCGGGCCTGCATCGCGGCCGGAACCACCTGCCTGGCCGACACGACGACCGCCGGCTTGAGCTGGGACCAGATCGCCGCCGCCCCCATCCGCGCGGTGGTCTTCGCCGAACTGATCGGGCTGAAGCGTTATCGCGGCTTGCAGACCAGCGACGCCGCCTGGAACTGGCTGGCGAAGATCCGGCTGGCGAACCAGGTGGCCGCCCGCGCCCGGCCGGGGCTCAGTCCACACGCCCCGTACAGCACGTCGCCCTGGCTTTATCACCGGGCCGCGGGCAGCCAGCTTCCGCTGTCGACGCACCTGGCCGAGATGCCCGAGGAGCTGCGCCTGCTGGAGCACCGCGACGGCCCCTTGCGACAGTTCCTGGAAGACCTGGGCGCCTGGGACGAGGACTGGGAGCCGATCGGCCCGCGGCCGGCCGACTACGTCCGTCGCGGCGAACTGCGCGACGCCGACTGGCTGATCGCCCACGGCACCTACTTCGATCCGTCCGAATTCTGGCAGCTTCGTCCCGAGGCCGCACCTGACGGCCATCGCGTGGCCGTCGCGTTTTGCCCGCGGACGCATGCCCGGTTCGGCCATGCTCCCCATCCGTTTCGGGCCCTGCTGGAGAAGGGGGTGATCGTCTGCCTGGGAACCGACAGCCTGGCCTCGGCCCCTTCGCTCTCCATCCTCGACGAGATCCGCTTTCTGCACCGCCGCGACGCGTCGCTCTCGGGCGAGTTGCTCCTGACCATGGCGACCCTCTTCGGTGCCTGGGCCCTCCGCGCCGAGACCATCACCGGCAGCCTCAAGCCGGGCAAGTCGGCCGACCTCGCCATCATCCCCCTTCCCGACCGCGACGCCGCCGACCCTCATCAACTCATCCTCGAGTCGGACGAGCCCGTCCTGGCCACCGTCTTCGAAGGCGACTTCGTCACCGGACCGTGGATGGGGATGTGAGCAGGAGAGACAAGATCGGAACCTTGTCCCACGTTAGAGCGGTTTGCAGTCGGCTTGCGCACTCATTGAATATCGTAGGGCCCGCTGTG
>JBMFUH010000654.1:0-4441 GCA_049966735.1 Isosphaeraceae bacterium | reverse complement strand
GCCTTGCCGGTATAGGCCGACATCCGGCCCATGATCGCCACCAGGGTGCTCTCGGCCACCTGCTTCAGCTCGTTGATCGGCTTGCCGGTGACGATGCTTTCCAGCAGGTCGATGTGTTCCTGGACGTAGGGGTTGATGCCATGGGCCCGCACGCGAGCGTTCGTCTTGCCGGTGAACCGGAAGCCGCCGCTGTGGAACTGGCCTTTCGTGCCGGTGAAGAGTTCCGAGACGTTGTTCTCGCAGCCATCGATCTGGCGGCACATGGAGGCGACGTGAACGCCCTTCGGGAACTCGTAGTCGATCGCGAAGTGGTCGTAGCTCTGCCCCCTCTCGGGCTCGCTGCTCCCCTGGCGGCCTCCCATGCCCACGGCGCGCACCGGAGGATGGCCCAGCACCCAGCAGGCCACGTCGAGGTTGTGCACGTGCTGCTCGACGATGTGGTCGCCGCAGAGCCAGACGAAGTGATACCAGTTGCGAAGCTGGTACTGGGTGTCGCTCCAGCCCGGACGCCGCTTGTGCGCCCAGATGCCTCCGCCGTTCCAGTACACGTTGCCCGAGGTGATCTCGCCGATGGCCCCTTCGTGAATTCGCTTGATCCCTTCGATGTAGCCCGCCTCGTGCCGGCGCTGGGTCCCGGCGACGACGGACAGCTTCTTCTCCTTGGCCTCTTCGTAGGCAGCCAGGACCTTGCGGATGCCGGTGGGGTCAACGCCCACGGGCTTCTCGGTGAAGAGGTTCTTGCTTGCCTTGACGACGGCCTCGATGTGCAGCGGCCGGAAGCCGGGAGGGGTCGCCAGCATGACCAGGTCGCAGCACTCGATCACCTTTTTGTAGGCGTCGAAGCCGACGAAGCAGCGCTCGTCGGATACGTCGAACTTGTCCCGGCCGTGACCGGAGTTCTTGATGGCGTCGCGGCAGTTGCGGAGATGGTCCTCGAAGATATCGCCGAGGGCGTGGATCTTGATGTTGTAGGTCGTGCCGGCGGCCTCGCAGATGTTGTCGGCCGCGCCTGTGCCGCGGCCGCCGCAGCCGACCAGGCCCACCTTGATGACGTCGTTGCCCTTGGCGTGAACATTGGGCAGGAAACCAAGACCAGCCGCCGCCGCGGTCGAGGCCTTGAGGAATTCGCGACGATGAGAACCCTTGGGATCGGTCATGAGGTCATCCTCCGGTGTAAAGTTGGGGAAGGAAAAAGGTAAGGTGGGTCGAGCCACGCGATGCCCACCGGCGTCAAGCATTCGCGGTGGGCCTCGCCTGTGGCTCGACCCACCCTACAACTGAAAGATTGCAGAATCGCAAATTGCAGATTCCAGATGACAAATGGCAAATCACTGATGGCATCTGCCGTCTGGCATCTGGCATCTACCATTTGGCATCTTGCGTCTGGCATTTGCCGTTTGGCATCTGGCATCTCACCGCGTGGTCTTGCCCTTGACCACCTGCGACTTCAGTCCCTTCAGATTCTCCTGCTCGGTCAGGGGCCGGACGATCCGGAAACCAACGAAGGTCGCGTCGGTGTGCCACCAGATGCTCTGGGGCCGCTGGGGATCTTGAACGCTCCATTCGGGGTTCGATGCCTTCCGCGCGGCACTGCGCAGTCGGTCGGCGTCGTCATCCCACGAGCCGCCGCGGGCGACGTAGGAGTATTCCTTGGCGTCGGGAAGCACAACTGGGCCGACGGCCGGCGTGCTGGCGGCAAAGGTCTTGTACGTGTTGGCGGCGTAGTGGTCCAGACACCATTCCGCCACGTTGCCGTGGATGTCGTAGAGGCCCCAGGGATTGGGCTTCTTCTTGCCGACTGGCTGGGGCTTCTCGGCGTTTTCCACGTACCAGGCGTAATCGCCGATATTGGCAGGGTCGTCACCGAAGGAGTAGGCCGTCTTGGTCCCTGCACGGCAGGCATATTCCCATTCGGCCTCGGTCGGCAGGCGATAGATCTTGCCCATCTTGGCCGAGAGCCAGCGGGTGTACTCCATCGCCGCGTGATGGGTGATGCAGATCACCGGCTGCCCCTTGCGGCCGAAGCCGAAGGTCTCGTCGGCATAGGGCGGGGTGGGCCGGGTCACCGCGTCGGCCTTCATCTCGGTGTCGGGCTGACTGGTCAGGTTCACTCCCTCACGCTTCTTCTTCTTGAGGTCCAGCGAGAAGGCGAACTGGTCGTACTCGTCCCAGGTGACCTCGAACTTACCCATCCAGAACGGGGCAATCTTCACCGGGTGTTGCGGGCCCTCATCCTCCTTTCGATTAGCCTCGGTCGCGGGCGAGCCCATCATGTACACGCCGCCGGGAATCGGCACCATTTCAAACTTGATCTCGGTACCGGGAATGGTCTCGGTGTAGGGTTTGTGCTCAACGCCTTTCGGCATCACTGAGGCCGGAGGAGGCAAGGACTCCTGGGCCAGGGCAGAGGCGAGTTGTGAAAGTCCAAGTGCCAGTGCTGCGGCACCGGCGAAACGACAGGCGTGCGACAATCGGCTCACGTTTGGTATGCTCCATAACAATAGTGGGCAGAGGGCGGTAGGCAGTGAGCAGCAGGCAGCGAGGAGTCAGCAATGAGCAATCGGCACTCAACACTGGGCACCGAAGGAAGGCTCGCTGCCGTCGGAGTGCGTCTGCCCTGGCCACTGCCCACTGCCCACTGCCCATTCTTCACGGTTGCATCGCTCATGGGCGCCTGGCTGGGTCTTGCGGTCTCGGCTGGGGCCGCCTCGAATCCGGGTTCGGCGGGAAATCTCTCCCGGTTCGAGTTCGTCGAAACGCACATGGGAAGTCCCTTCAAGATTGTTTTATACTCCACCGGCGCGGCCAGTGCCAGAAGCGCCTCCCGCGCGGCCTTGAATCGGATCGCTGCATTGGATGCAATCCTCAGCGATTATCAGCCTGAGAGCGAGCTCTCTCGGCTCTCCGCCAAGGCCGGTGGTCCCCCGGTTGCCGTGAGTGCCGATCTCTTTGATGTGCTGCGCCGCTCCAAGGATTTTTACGAGCGGAGCGGCCGGGCCTTCGACGTCACCATTGCACCGGTAGGCCGACTCTGGCGGCGCGCCAGACGCGAGCGCAAGCTGCCCGCTGCCGAGACGCTGGCCAGGGCTCGAGCGTTGGTCGGTTCTGATAAGATGGTGCTCGATCCCGCGAAAAGAACCGTCCAGCTCACGCGGCGTGGCATGAAGCTCGACGTCGGCGGCATCGCCAAGGGATACGCCGCGCAGGCCGCCATCGACGTGCTCCGCCAAGCGGGAATCACCCGGGCGCTGGTCGGAGGAGCGGGCGATATCGTCGTGGGCGACCCTCCGCCCGAGGCCGCCGGCTGGACCATCGGCGTGGCCAGCCTGAACCCTGCGCAATCCGGGCCGGTCCTCTATCTGCTGCTGCACAACGCCGCGATCTCGACCGCGGGCGATGCGGAGCGGTTCGTCATCATCGACGGCCATCGCTACTCGCACATCGTCAACCCCGCGACCGGCATGGGCGTGGAAGACCGGGCCAGCGTGACCGTGGTCGCCCCCGACGGCGGAACCGCCGACGCCCTCGAGACGGCCGTCTACCTGATGGGCCCGGAGCGGGGCCTGAAGCTGATCGAGGAAACCCCGGGCGCAGCGGTACTCTACCGCCGCCTGACGGAGGGCGGCATCCGCGCCTTCGAGTCGTCCCGCTTCAAAGAGCTTCCCCGGACGACTCCCAAGGACGCCGCCGTCAGCGTTTCCCGCCCTTGAAGGCCGCCTTGGGCTCGGGCTCTGGGCTTTCACCCTGATGCCTCGCCCGGTCAACGACGAAGGGGGCCTGGGCCGCGTGAAAAACCGCCCGCCACCCACCGCCGACGATCATGAGGTACGCTGCGCGCATCTGAGCCGCCGACTCCTCCGCCGGCATCCATCCGACCCCCGTGCACAACCCCGGCACGGCGAGTGAACCAACGAGGTTCAGCAGGTCTCCTTCGAGAACCCCGGCTGACTCAATGCCATCGAGCGCGCGTACGAGCGCTCTGGCGACGTCCGGGTTCTTGTCGCTGAGCGCGAGTCGAATGCACGCCGGGTCGCCTCGTCCTGAAGGCTTGTGAGTCCTCAATCGCATCCGGCGCATCCTCCTGGCGAGCGATCGTAACATCCGGCGTCCCTTTCCTGGATGAAGAACGCGGCAATTCGTTGAATCATACCTCCGACCCTCACCCGGCCTTCGGCTTGCCGGGTCGGATGAGGGGGTCCAACCCCGACCGGGAAAGGCACGCGGTTCATGGCATTATGAAGTTTGATATGAGAATCTTTTCACGGTATTAGTATAGTGATACCATATACGGCGATACCGATCTTCGCAGAGAGGCCGAAGGTTCACTGAGGTCAGCCCCAGTGTGGGGCCTTATCGCAACCAGAAGTCTTGGTCGAGCGGATTTTTCTGACCCTACCGGATTGCAGGTGCTGGATTTCTGAAGCCCATCAGTGAGGTGGAG
>JBMFUH010000653.1:2763-4445 GCA_049966735.1 Isosphaeraceae bacterium | reverse complement strand
GCAAGGACGTGTATTGCGAGAAGCCGCTCACGCACAAGATCGCCGAGGGCCGGGCCGTGGTCAAAGCGGTCGAGAAGCACAAGCGCGTCACCCAGATGGGCAACCTGATGCACGCTGGTGAGAACTATCACCGGGTGGTGGAGATCGTCCGCTCCGGCGTGCTCGGCCAGATCAGCAAGACGCGCGTCTGGATGGCCGCCGACCGCACCGGCCTGGGCAAGCCGGCCGACTGCGATCCCCCGTCGGGCTGCGACTACGATTTCTGGCTCGGCCCCGCTCCCACGCGGCACTTCAACCCCAACCGGTTCACCTTCAACTGGCGCTGGTTCTGGGATTACGGCGGCGGCCTCCTCACCGACTTCTGCTGCCACATCGTCGACCCGATCCACTGGGCCATGGCGGTCGAGGCGCCGAGGACCGTGACGGCCTCCGGCGGCCGGTTCGCCCTCGTCGACAACGGCGAGACGCCGGACACGCTCGAGGTGGCCTACGAGTACGAGAAGAACGGCCAGAATTTCCTCCTGGTCTGGAGCCACACCGACGCCAACACCCACGGCATCGACAACATGGGCATGGGCATCATGTTCCAGGGAACCGAGGGGACCCTCGTGACCAACTACGACACGCACAAGATCATCCCGGCACGGGGCAAGGACAAGACCATCGACGAACCCCCCAAGACCCTCCCGCGCTCGGTCGGGCATCACCACGAATGGCTGAACGCCATCAAGACACGTGCTCAGTGTTCATGCAACTTCGCCTACGGCCACCGGCTCGCCTCGGTGGGCCACCTGGGCAACATCGCCCTCCTGACCGGCGAGAAGCTTAAGTGGGACGGCGCCGCGGAGAAGTTCCTCAACCACCCCGAGGCCAACCGGCTGCTCACCAAGGAATATCGCAAGCCCTGGACCTTGCCGGAAGTTTGAGAGAATCATCGTGGGACAAGATTCCAATCTTGTCTCTTGTTTATTTCAGAAATGACAAGACTTGGAATCTTGTCCCACGCCCGGAGAAACCTCGCATGAGATCCTGTCGATCATTCCTGCGTGCCGGCTCGGTTCTCGTGTTGCTGGTGGGTGCGTCCTGGGCCGGCGAGCCGAAGTGGAAGCAGCACACGGTGAGTGGCCAGAGCGAGTTCGAGGCGGCCAGCGCGTTCGACGTCGACAACGACGGCAAGATCGACATCGTCTGCGGCAGCACCTGGTACAAGGCCCCGACCTGGAGCCCGCGGCCCATCCGCGACGTCCAGCGCGTGGGAACGTACTACAACGACTTCGCCACCTTGCCGCTGGACGTCAACGGCGATGGCAACACCGACTTCGTCACCGTCTCCTACTTCGGCAAGAACGTGGGCTGGGTCGAGAACACGGGCAAGACCGGCGCGAAGTGGACGTTCCATGAGCTGGACGTCCCCGGCTCGTCCGAGGCGGCCTGGGCCGTCGACCTGACGGGCGACGGCATCCCCGACATCCTGCCCAACGTGGTCAACACCGTGGTCTGGTACGAAGTGGTCAAGCAGGCCGCCGGCAAGGGCTTCGACATCAAGAAGCGCGACTTCGGCCCAGCGGCCGCCGCGCACGGCGTGGGCTCGGGCGACGTCAACGGCGACGGCCGGGTCGATCTGCTCACGCCCAAGGGCTGGTTCGAGGCCCCCGCCAATCCGTCCCGCGAAACCTGGACCT
>JBMFUH010000653.1:0-2753 GCA_049966735.1 Isosphaeraceae bacterium | reverse complement strand
GTGGAGCCTGGGCGCGACCGGCATCCAGATCCTGGCCCGCGACGTCGATGGCGACGGCCTGTCCGACCTCGTCTATGGCATGGGCCACGACTACGGCCTCTTCTGGATGAAGCAAAGCAAAAGCGCATCGGGCGAGCGCTCCTGGACCAAGGAGACGATCGACAAGACGGTCGCCTCCGTTCATACGCTCATGTGGGCCGACATCGACGGCGACGGCAAGCCGCGCGAACTCGTAACCGGCAAGCGCGTTTACGCCCACGAAAACGAGCCGGGAGTGACCGACGGTTCGGTTCGCTTGTGGCCTGGTATCAGTTCGATCGCGCCGCGAAGAGCTGGGTCAAGCACGTGATCTTCCAGGGCGAGCCCGCGAAGAACGCTCCGGCGAAGATCGAGGATCGCCTGGCCCTCCGCGATTTCCCCAAGGGCACCGCGGGCACCGGACTCCAGGTTACTGCGATCGACATCGACGGCGACGGCGATCTCGATTTGCTCTGCCCCGGCAAGAGCGGGCTGTACCTGTTTGAGAACGTGGGAGACGGAAAGTAAGGTGATTCGCAAGGGCCCCAGCCCGAACCTCAGGGCTGGGGCTCGACGCCCAGGGACTTGAGCTTCGCCAGCAATTCATCACGTTCCTGGGCGATGCGATCGCGTTCCTGAATGATCTGGTCGCGTTCCTGGGTGATCTGGTCGCGTTCTTCGGCAAGTTCCGCGTAGGTCAAGAATCGCCGGCCAGCGGCGTCGAAGAGCCGCAACTCGCCCTGAGACATGTCAAATCGGACTCCCAAGAGCGGACTAACCCATCCATCCATCTGGGCGATTTCATTGAGCTGGTCGTCGACGCGCATCCAGCCTTCAAGAAGAAACGAGTCTAGATCGTAGATGTAATATTCCTGTACCCCATACCGGTCATAAAATTGAAATTTCTTGATCATATTCGAGGGCCGGTTTCCGGGCGAAAGCACTTCGAAGACCACCTGAGGCGCAATCCCTGCTTCCAGCCATTGCATATACGACCCTCGGTATCCCTTGGGCCGGCCGAAAACAACCATGGTATCAGGAGCCTGCCGGATCTCTGGTTCACCTTCCACCGGATACCAGAGGAGGTCGCCTGCCACGAAGACGTCGGATCGGTCGCGAAAGGCCCTGTCAAGCCCCTCCTTGATGGTGACAATCCACTGGAACTGAAGCGTGTTTTCCGCCATCGGTTGCCCGTCATCCTCCGGGTAGATGATCCGAGACCGCGGAGGCACGGAAGTCGAAACACTCATGCGCTGGCCTCTCGGGAAAGTGTCGCGAAAGCTGGCACAGTCGTCCCACATCTAGACCGGTTCTCGTGTCGATGGTTCCCCGTAGGGTCCGCTGTGCGGACCGATGGCCGGGGCATCTGGTCCGCACAGCGGACCCTACGATACTGGCCTCTCGGGAAAGTGTCGCGAAAGCTGGCATAGTCGTCCCACATCTATTCTATCGAATTTGCTCGACATGGAACCTGAATTCAGAAAAATCGAGCCCACCGCTTGACAACGATACCTCGGCTGCCTATGCATAGAATACATAGGAGGTCGAGGTATGGACTCACTCTTACAAGGCAGCACCCTGGAGATGCTGGTCCTGGAGGTGATTGCCCAGGGGCCGAGCTACGGGTATGAGATCGCGCAGACGGTGGCCGGGCGGTCGAACGGCACCTTCGAGATGAAGGAGGGCTCGCTCTACCCCGCGCTGCATCGCCTCGAGCGGCAGAAGCTCTTGAGGGCGTTCTGGCGCGAGGCCGACGGCCGGCGGCGGAAGTATTACGAGCTGACCGACCTTGGCAAAAAGGAACTGGTCACGCGGAAGCAATCGTGGCTGCGGTTCGCGGCCGGAATCAACGGTGTTCTGGGAACCCATCAACCGGGGTGGGCGGAAGGTTAGGCCATGGATCTTCGCGATTCCCTGGCGGCCGATCTCCCCGCGCCTCGGGATGACGAGCCGGAGAGCCTGCGCGACGACATCCTCGACGAGCTGGCCGACCACCTGGCGTGCGCCTACCGGCGGGAAGTGATGCGCGGCGCGGATGCCCAGACGGCCAGACAACGTGTGCTCGAGCGGTTCGGCGATCCGGCGGCGCTGGCACGCCGGCTCTGGTTCGATGCGATGAAAGGAAAAATCATGAAACAGCGCATTCTCGTGATCTACAGCATCGTGCTCACACTCCTCTTCGTTGGGCTTGTGGCCATGTTGCTCATGCAGTCGGTCGCGGCCCAGAGGCTGGCCCGCGAGGCGCTTGCCAGGGCAGAGGCAGAGAGAGCACGTGTGGAGCAAGCTCAACAGGAGATGCTGGAAAAGTTGGAAGCCATCTCCAGGGCCGCGCAGTCGCCCAGGTCGCCGGACTGGATTCCGGTCACGTTCAAGCTCACCGAGGAGACGCCCGATGGCCCGCCTGCCGTTGGGTTTGAAGCAAGCCTGGGAAAGGGAGATAACGGCACCAATCAGGCAGGGGCCATTCATCGAGAATCCGATGACAAGGGGATGATCGACTTCGGCGTGGTACAGCCGGGCGATTGGGGATACGAACTGCGGCGACGAGCCGAAGGCGGCGGATTGTGGCGAACGGCCGGAAAGCTGAATATCCTGCCTGGAACGACGATCGAGAGAACTATTATATGTACCGTCCAAGATCCAAAGCGTCTGCCTCTTACCGTCGACATCGATTGGCCGAAGGAACTGACTGACCGTGGGTTAGTCGTGCTGGCTGTGCTCCACCACCAAGGCCT
>JBMFUH010000652.1:0-4449 GCA_049966735.1 Isosphaeraceae bacterium | reverse complement strand
ATGTGGCGGGTTATCCACCAGTACATGGACACCCTCAACGGCCCGGCCGATTTCCTGGAAGTGCCGCGATCGCCGTTCACCGGGACGGTGTTTGAAAATGCTCGCGGCACCAAGATGGTCCATATCATGGAGTTTCTGGCCGACCTGATCCACGAAGGCAAGCTGAAGCTCGATCCCTCCCGGAACGACCATCTCCGGGTGACGCTGCACGATTCCTGCAATCCGGCCCGGGCCATGGGTCTATTGGAGGAGCCGCGCTACGTCCTGCGGCACGTCTGCAACAACTTCTTCGAGATGCCGGAGAACACCATCCGGGAGCAGACATTCTGCTGCGGCGGCGGCGCCGGGCTGGGCACCGACGAGAACATGGAGATGCGTTTACGCGGCGGTCTGCCCCGGGGCAACGCCGTCAAGCACGTGCAGACGAAGCACCGCGTCAACCGCCTGGCCGCCATCTGCGCCATCGATCGCGCCACCTTGGTGACCGTGTGCGATTACTGGGCTCCCGGAGTGACGGTCGGCGGTATCACCGAGATGGTGGCCAACGCCATGGTGCTTGAGGGTGAGAAGAAACGGACGTGCGACTTGCGCCAGGAACCGCTTCTGGGCGCGGAGGCCGAGGGGGACAACGAGGGAGGGGCCAGCGATGAGTGATCGACCGAAAATCATCGTCGGTTTGGTGGTTGGGCTTGCCGGCTTGACGTCGCCCCTGTGGTACACGTGGGCAGCGGGCCATCCTCAGTCCCCGCCCCAGTTGGAACGTCCCGGCGGCCAGTGCGTGGAGGACCGCGAGTACATGCGGGACCACCATATGCAATTGCTGGATCAGTGGCGGACTGCGGTGGTTCGCGAGGGTCAGAGGATGTACGTCTCCAAAGCGTACGGCACGAGTCACGAGATGAGCCTGACGAAGACGTGCATGGGGTGTCACACGAGCCGGGAGACGTTTTGCGACCGTTGCCACGAGTATGCCGGCGTGGCCTCGCTTCATCCTCTGGGGCAGTTCGGCACGGCACAGCTCGCCGAGACACGAGGAATCGGCTGCTGGGATTGTCACCACACGGCGGCGAAAGGGAACTAAGGCGATGGACGAGAACAGACGCGGTTTCCTGAAAGAAGTCGGCTATGCCGCCGCGGCGGCAGGCTGCGGATTACCGCTCCTGGCGGCGGCCTGGAACGCTGGGGAGGAAAGCTCTCAAGGAGCGTCGGCATCCACCGAGCAGTTGGGGCTCGTGATCGATATCAAGAAGTGCCTTCGTGACGAAGTACGTTCGGCCTGCAGCACGGCCTGCCATCGTGCTCATAACGTACCCCAGGTGGCTGATGATCCGAAAAACGAGATCAAGTGGATTTGGACGGAAACGTACGAACATGCTTTTCCGGACCAGGCCCACTCGCGGGTAGCCGACTCCTTGAAAGACAAACCGGTGCTGGTGCTGTGCAACCACTGCACCAATCCTCCCTGTGTTCGAGTTTGCCCTACCGAGGCGACCTGGAAGCGAGCGCAGGACGGCATCGTCATGATGGATATGCACCGCTGCATCGGTTGCCGTTACTGTGTTGCCGCCTGCCCCTTCGGGGCCCGAAGTTTCAACTGGCGCGACCCGCGTCCGTACCTTGACCCTGCCAATCCCTCCACGTATCCCAGCCGCACCAAGGGGGTGGTAGAGAAGTGCAACTTCTGCGAGGACCGGCTTCGGGAGGGTCTCGAACCGGCCTGTGTCGAGGCGGCTCGCGGCGTGGCTGGGGGGGAAGGCGCGCTCACGTTCGGCGACCTCTCCGACCCCAACTCGCAGGTGAGCCGGTTGCTGCGTGAGAAGGTGACGATTTGCCGTCGGCCGAGCCTTGGGACCGCTCCCAACGTCTTTTATATCGTGTGAGGTCGCAAATGTTGGAGAAAGCATTCCGAGGCAGCCCACGCTACTGGCTGCTCCTAGGGTTCTGGGTGGTGATCATGCTGGTCGGACTGGCCGCGTACAGCCGGCAATGGACCGAAGGCCTGACGGTCACCGGTCTGAGCCGCGACGTCACCTGGGGCTTGTATATTGCCCAGTTCACGTTCCTGGTCGGGGTGGCGGCCTCGGCCGTGATGGTGGTCTTGCCTTACTACTTGCACCACGCCAAGGCCTTCAAAGCGATGGTGATCCTGGGTGAGTTCTTGGCCGTTTCCGCCGTGTTGATGTGCATGTTGTTCATCTTCGTGGACATGGGCCAGCCCCGTCGAGTGCTGAACATGATCCTGTACCCGTCGCCGCACTCGATCATGTTCTGGGACATGATCGTGCTGACCGGCTACCTGCTCTTGAACCTGGTGATCGGCGGCGTCACGCTGGAGGCCGAGCGTCAAGGGGCTCCGCCCCCCTCCTGGATCAAGCCGCTGATTTACCTGTCCATTCCTTGGGCCGTCAGCATCCATACTGTCACGGCGTTCCTGTTCTCGGGCCTGGCCGCGCGGCCGTTCTGGATGACACCGATCCTGGCGCCTCGGTTTCTGGCTTCGGCATTTGCCTCGGGGCCCAGCTTACTGATCTTGCTGGCCTTGCTCTTGCGGAAGTTCGCCAGATTCGACGTCGGCAGCGAAGCCATTCAGAAGTTGGCGACCATCGTGACCTACGCCCTGATCATCAATTTGTTCTTCGTGCTCATGGAGGTTTTCACCGTCCTCTACAGCAACGTTCCGCATGACCTGCATCCCTTCGAATACTTGTTCTGGGCCGGTCCCCTGGCTCCCTGGATGTGGATCGGCGAGCTACTGGCCTTGGGCTGCGTGGTCTTGCTTTTGGTGCCGGCTCTCCGCCGGCGCGAGAGTGTCCTGGCCGGGATTTGTCTGGGAACGATCATCGCTATCTGGATCGAGAAAGGCATGGGCATGGTGGTCACCGGGTTTGTGCCTTCCCCTCTCGGCAAGGTCGCGGAATACCATCCCACCGCCCCGGAGATTCTCATCGTTCTCGGCGTGTACGCCGCCGGCTTGTTCGTCCTGAGCCTGCTCTGCAAGATCGTGGTCAGCGTACGAGAGCACGTCGGAGTGGCTTGAAGAGTTTAACTCAATGGGAGGATCTATGGCAGATTCTGATGGTAAGAAGGCTCCGGTTGAGGATTCCCCGGCAGGTTCCAACGGCGTGGCAACGCCGCTCTTGGACCAGCTTCAGCAAGGCCCCTGGCCCAGCTTCGTCACGGAAATCAAATCCATGGCGGATCAGAGCAAGATGTGCCAGGATTTGCTGGGGCAACTGGAAAAATCCTACCAGGCCAAGCGGGGTTACTGGAAGCATGGCGGCATCGTGGGCGTCATGGGGTACGGCGGCGGCGTCATCGGCCGCTACTCCTTCCTGGCGGAAGAGTTCCCCAACGTGGCCCACTTCCATACCATCCGGGTCAACCAACCCGCCGCCTGGTTCTACACCTCCGACGCGATTCGGACCCTGTGCGACATCTGGGAAAAGCACGGCTCGGGCCTGACGAACATGCACGGCTCGACCGGCGACATTGTCTTTCTGGGCACGGTCACTCCCGAGCTTGAGCCCATCTTCAAAGAGCTGACGGATCACGATTTCGACCTGGGCGGCTCCGGCTCCGACATGCGGACGCCGAGCTGCTGCGTTGGACCGGCGCGCTGTGAGTGGGCCTGCTACGACACGTTAAACCTCGCCCACGATCTGACGACGCACTTCCAGGACGAACTGCACCGCCCCGCCTTCCCTTACAAGTTCAAGTTCAAGTGTGCCGGCTGCCCCAATGACTGTGTGGCTTCCGTGGCCCGTTCCGACATGTCCATCATCGGCACCTGGCGCGACAACATCCGCATCGACCAGGCGGCCGTCAAGGATTACGCCGAGAGCGGCCTGAACATCGAAAGGGACGTGTGCGGTAATTGCCCCACTAAGTGCATGGACTGGAATGGGACGGCCCTGACGATCGACGACTCCAATTGCGTTAAGTGCATGCACTGCATCAACGTCATGCCCAAGGCGCTGCGCCCCGGAACGGATCGCGGTGCGACGCTTCTGCTGGGTGCCAAGGCGCCCATCGTTGAGGGAGCCCTGCTGGGCTCGGTGATCGTGCCCTTTATCAAGCTTGAGCCGCCTTATCAGGAACTCAAGGACCTGGTGGAGCGGATCTGGGAATTCTGGGGCGAACACGGCAAGAACCGGGAACGCGTCGGCGAGTTGATCCAGCGCGTGGGGCTGGGCAATTTCCTCGAAGCCATCGGCTTGGAGCCCAAGCCGGAAATGGTTGCTTACCCGCGTGACAACCCGTTCATCTTCTACGAAGAGTACTTCGAGGAAGAGGAAGGTGAGACCACCGCGTAGCTGACCGGAGGGCAAGACGCTCCTCGGCGAGTTCTGTTCGAAAAGGCGGAAGCGGGGTTGGGATGAAGGGGCATGCCGCCAAGCGACAGGCGTCTTCACTCCCGACCTTCGGAAGGGCGAGGAGTCTGAGGCAACA
>JBMFUH010000651.1:0-4450 GCA_049966735.1 Isosphaeraceae bacterium | reverse complement strand
GGTCTTCAATTCAGCCTTCCGCCCTCCGCCTTTGATTTATCTGTGTTTATCTGTGTGAATCTGTGGCTAGTCCTGCCGGGTTCCTGGCGAGGGCGGCGCCTGCTTCTTGCTCGGGGTCAAGGTCGCTGATCTTGAGCAGTTGCGATGGTCGGGCTGGCTTCAGTGTTGCGGCGGTGTTGTCCCGGTCTCACCTTTCGATGGCTTGGCGGTCGACCCGGAGGCTCCGGTCGCCCGGGCGGGGCCGGCACTCTTGCTCTTGGGTTTGGCGGGAGCGGGGGTCGCGGTCATCGATTCCATGATCGCCGCCGGGCTGAGGAACGGGAGCACCGTCTTGCGGCGGCCGTGCTTCAAGGTGACAACCACGGGCTTGTTCGTGGAGGCGTTTGGGCTCAGGGTGTGTGTTTGCTTCTCTTCCTGGGGAGTGCCTTCGTGGGTGATGGTCTCCAGTGTCAGCTTGGTGGGGGGATTCTCGGAGCTGGAATAGATGGTGTCGACCCGCACCGTGTACTCGCCGTCGAAACCTCGAGGGCAGACGTAGATTTCCTCGGGATTCTTGCCGTAGCCGTTCTTGATGATCGAGCCGCCGAAGACGGTTCGAGGCGTGGTAAACTGAGCCTGGGCGCCCAGAGGCTCCTGGACAATCAGGTCGAAGTCGGCGTCGCCGTCCCAGCGCAGGCGAATGAAGACATCGCGCGCCTCGGCCTGGGGCAGTCGGGCCAGGAGCGCATCAGCTTCCTGGGCGCGGTTCTCCTCGCGGAGGGTTGCCGCCAGCTTCTCGGCCTGACTGCGCGACTCACGGCGGAAATACTCGTCATTTCCGGGCCACCCCAGCGAGAGGAGCCGGTCGATCGAGTCTCCCATCCGCCGCGGGTCCTTCGTCTTCTGGGCCAGGTTGATCGACATCACCAGCGGCTCGAAACGATGCGGAACCTTGGCGGTCGCCTCATCGAGCAGACGACCGATCCGGTCGTAAGAGCCCTTCAGGAACATGGTGTCGGCGACCTGGACCAGATCGTTGGGATTGTGCGTCCGCAAAGCGGCATCGGCCGCGTAATTGAGGGCCACCCGCATGTCCTCCGGCTTGCCCTTCATCTCTTCGATGGCAAGCGCCAGCGCCAGGTACATCCAGGGCTCGCGGTTCTTGGGGCGATGGGTCAGGTAGCCGATCAGGGCCGCGTGCACGTCCTTGAATTTTCCGCTCTGGTTGAGCAGCCGCAAGGTCTCGCGCAGCCGGCCGACTTCGTGCTCGTCCTCGGCGTGCTTGCGGTAATACTCGGACCAGAACTTGTACGGATCGGAGTTTCCCGACGGCCGCTGGATCGGGACGCTTCCCGGAATGATGGGGATCAGATTCTCCCTGCCGGAACGAGTCGGCTCGGGGAGAACCATCGATCCGAGGGGATTCGTGCCGGTCCCTTTCGACCGCACAACGGGGCCGCCATCCGGCTTCTGGGAAAAGGAAACGGGACCGGCCGGTTTGACACCGGCCTGGTCCCGCGGCTGACCATGAAGAGCGTCTGCCTCAATCTGTCTCAGTTGCTTTTTTTTTGCATGAAGGCGCTGTCGACGTCCTGGGTCTGGGGCTCAATGGGAACGGACATCATACCCATGCCACCGCCCATGCCGCCCATGCCACCCATGCCACCCATCATGCCGCCACCCATGCCACCCATCATGCCGCCACCCATGCCACCCATGCCACCCATCATGCCGCCGCCCATGCCACCCATGCCCATGAGGGACATGGGGATAATGGCCAGGTCAGCCACGGGATAGACACGGATCTCGGTCTGCTGGTCTTGCGATTGCTCGGACGTGATCATGAGGAACCCGTCCTTGACCGTGTACGTCAGGCCAAGCTGCTTGAGCAGGAGCTTCAAGGTGGTCTTGAGGGGAACGCCCTCCAGGTCGATGGTGATTGGAGAGGTCAGGGTCTTGTCCGCTTCCTGGAGCCCGAGCGGATCGACGTAGATGGGGATGCCCGAGTCATTGGGACCCTGGGTCGCCTGCTTGACGTACTTGAGCACGTCTTCCAGCGGAGTCTCGTTGGGGAAGGACATGGCCACCGGCGAATCGAGCTTCGCCAGAATCTGCTTCGTCTTGGGGTCCCGATCGAAGACGTCGACGGCCTTGCCGTACCGGGCAATCCGCTTCTCGGACAGGGTGCGCCAGACCTCGGCGTCGGGATACTCGATGACCATGTTGTCCGGAAACGGCACCGCCGCCCGGTTCACGTCCTGCATCGTCAGCAAAAAGCGATACCGCTTGAGCAGCTCAAACTGCCACTCCTGGTTGTAAAACCCCATGGCGCTGGAGATGAACGCGCCCATGTACGGAGCAGGATCCTCGTCGCTGTAAGGCAGCGTCCCCTTGTGCATCAAGGCCCGGGCGTGCTGGGCCAGCAACCGGGCCTGATAGAACGGCACCGCCGACGTCGTGATATTGCCCAGGCCGCCGATGTACAGGACGTTGTAAATGCCCTCGCCGATGAGCTGGTTGAACTGGGTCATCATCGCCTTGATGGTGTCTTGATTGGTGGTGAACGCCGTGACGGCGCGGGCACGCTGGTCGGCGGCCGCCGTCAGCCGGAGCTGCTCGGCGCGTTCGCCCACGATCCGCTCCTCGTCGCGCACGGTATTCTGAAGCTGCGCCTGAATACGCCGTTCCAGCGTCTTGCGCACGTCTTCGGGAACGTTGGTCGCCGAACGCACCAGGTTCAAGGCAAGGTGGAGATTGGTGAGGGCGGCCTCGGGCTGGCCCGTGGCCACGAGTCCGCGTGCTGTCTGCATCCGCTGCTCGACGTCGCTGGTAAGCTGCTGCCGCTGGATATTCTCCTCGCGATTGCTTTCTTCGATCGTCGCGTGCGGAGAAGGGGCGGTGGAAGGCTGGGCCGCGGCCGCATTTGCCGCCGGGGGAGCGGGCGGCGTGGCCGGAACCGCGCCAGCCGCCGGAGCCGCGGGTGGCGTGGCCGGCTGTCCCTGCGCGGGAGCCCCGGCGTCTTGCAGGGCAATCCGCAGAATCCGATCGTGTTCGACCTTGCTGTCCTTGAGTCCCTGCGTCGCCTCGGCATTGCCGGGGTCGAGTTGCAGCGCCTTCTGGAAGAAGGTCTGGGCCATGGAAGTAGCCCCCTGGGCCAGCGCCTGCCGCCCCAGATCATTGAGTTGCGAGGCCAGCGGTGGGCCGTCGTCGCCGCGTGCCATAATGCCCAAAAGCAGCGTGCCACCCAGCGCCAACAGCCCGGCACGTTTGCACAGTCGCGCGGTCAAAGACATGTTCGATACTCTCCAGCAGAAGGGTTAACCGGCACCAGAACCGGCTTGAGCGCTAGATGTTCCCCTTGATGACTTCACGGTCGGTTTCAATCCACGCCATCACGCAGGGGGCGACCTCGAAGGTGTTCATCGAGTCGGCATGTCAAACCAAAGGTCCCCGGCCAGTGGCGCTTGCTCGTCATCCATTATGCCACACGACTGGGCGTTGCGCCAAAGCGAACCGGAGCCGGAGCCAGAATCACTGCCCATCGCCGCCCGAACGAACGGTCCTCCCGAGCCGGCCAGACTGTGGCCCCTCCCTCGACCCACACCGCTTCGGCCCTCTTTGACACGCTTGCGAGCTTGTTCTAAGAGTTCTTCAGATGCGGAGCAACCCCCTACTCAACGGGAGGTCCCTGGGTCACCGGCTGGATCAGCCCTCGGTGGACCAGTTGACAAGGTCCCCGGAGCGGTGGTGACTCCTGAAGACGCAATTCGCCAGGGCCTGGTGCAGTGACCACGATTCGTCGCTAGCCGAGACCGGACACCATGAACGACGACAATAATAAGACGAAGCCGCCCCTGCCTGAATTCGATATTTCCACGTATCCGCCCGACACCCTGTTTCACGAGCGCCGGTCGAGCTTCGATCGACGGTTCGGAAATCGGCGGAAGGAGCAGTCGGAGGGCGAGGGCCCGTCTCCCCCTCCGGTCAAGCGCGAACGCCGCGTGCACAAAGAGCGGCGGCGCAGGGTCGATCCCATCACCTTTGAAAAGCAGTACACGGAGGACGAACTCGAGTTCATGAATGCCATGCAACGATTCAAGGAACGAAGCGGCAAGGCATTTCCGTCACACGGCGAGGTGATCAGGGTCGCTGTCTCACTGGGTTATCGCAAGCGTGTCGAAGACGAATGGCCGTCATCGGACATGCAGGACTGAGCTCGCGCGCAAACCGTGGAGCTGGCGTCGCGGTTGCCCCAAAAAGCAATGGGGTGGTCGGAGCAGGTGTTCTCGCGGTCCCCCAGGTGAGCCGGATTGGCTGCCCTGGGGGACCGCGACCCCTTTCTCCGACCACCCCACCGGCAGGATGAGGATGGTGAGAGCGAGACCGAAATCAGAATCGTTGCCGGGGCTGAGAAACGGTCACTGTCGTTGGACTGGTGAACACGTTGACCCAGGCAGACAGAGCCTCCCGG
>JBMFUH010000650.1:0-4453 GCA_049966735.1 Isosphaeraceae bacterium | reverse complement strand
GACGGAAAAGCTCGAAAACCAGGCGATCACGCCCTGCTCGAACAGGATTTCAACGTACTTGTACCTGATCCTTCGTGACCGACTCACACCAGCGCGGATACGAGCGAGGAGATCGGCCGAGACCGGGGTCTGAACGCTCAGTTGATTCCCAGCGCGCAAGGCGACCAGGTTCTCCAGAGTTGTCATTCTTGCTTCCTGGTAAGCAACGCATGACTTATGGGTGATCTGAGGATGATCACCCGGCATGATCAGACCGACGGCTTCCTTGTACGTCTCGAACGTTGTCCTGCTCACGAGGATGACTCGGTCAGGGCCCTTCAGCGGATCGGAGATCACCACCCAAAGATGCGTGTCAACCGAGCGATCGCGGATGTAAAAGGTATCACCCGCGTTCACGGCTTTGGACCAAAGACCTGATCAAAAATCTCTCTGGACGACTCTTCACGCTCGACGACGGCGATCATCTCTGGCTTGCCCTGTGCAATAAGCATGTCTTGCCAGGGAATCGGCGCAGCCTCCCCGTGAAAGTTCTTTTCCCACTCGCTGAATGTGTGGGTTTCCTCGGAGAGTTCCCAGTCGCCCAGCTCACGGTATCGCTCCGCAATCTCATGCAGTTTCTGGACGATTCCCTTCGACAGTTCGCCGCGTCCAGGGTCGGCCACAAGCTCCACCGCATAGCCATCGGTATGGATGTAATCGTCCCAGTCGCCAGCCCTCGAACCGTTGCCCTTGATGAGGTCGTGGATGGTGGAAAGAACAGGCCATACTTCATTGCATAAGCCCGGTCTCCCGTGATCGCCTCACCCGTCTCCGCAAACCATTCTCGATCAGCAATGTAGAGCAGCTTGAGCAACCTGAGATAACCCATCCGCTTCCCATCAAGGCGCAGTAGATAAGCGCCGGCTTGCAAGGCGCGCTCAAAGCTGAAACGAAGGTGCATGGTCCGCTCCGGTTGTGTCCTCGGTCCCCCCTGGTGATCAATTGTAGATCATCACACCCGGCGGGCAAGAGGCCAGGGAATGCCAGATGTCAAATGGCAAATGCCAGATGTCAAATGGCGGATGCGGGATCGCATTCATTCCGCGTTCCGCATTCCGAGTTGGGAAGGATGCGCAGGTCCCGGAAATTCAACGATGTACGATACTTGCGCAGAAAACAGCTTTGCCAGGCCAGCATCTGAGCACTGGTCGATCCGGTCGAGAACGGTATGATGGAGAGCGCCCTGGACCGTCCCTGGTCGATCCAGGTTTGCATGCGCGTTGACTCAAAAGTCGCCAGCAGCCGCGTCCTGAGTGAGACGGTTTCGCCCACGTAGAGCCGCGTGTCTCGATCGGCCGAGACCAGGTAAATGCCGGGCGCGTCGGGCTGTTGCTCGATCGATGCGATGTCATCCGCCTGGAACGCGGCAGGCAGCCTACCGGGGACCTTGAGAACCGAGCCCCGGCTACGGGCGAGCTTGGCCCGCTTGCGCAGTTTGAGGGCGGCCCAGCGGTACTGGAGAGACGAAAACCCGGGGGCGAAGGTCGCGGCCGTCGCGTCAAATTCCCGGGCCAGCGCGGGGTCGCAGAGGATCTCGTCCACACTGCGCGCGGACTCGCTTTTCAGCATGATCTCCAGGGCGATCTCGCTGGCGAAGAGGTAATCATCGCACTCTTCCCAGGACAGGGAGGTTCGCTCGGTCGTCGCCAAATCGATCAGTCTGCCGACCTTGCGCAGGCGAAAGAGCAAGGTGTTCCAGAGCCGCGCGTCGCCCACGAGACCGAGCTCTTGGCAGGCGGTCGTGAAGGGTTCGTTCAGCTCCGGATCAACCACGACGCGATCGGGGGAATAACCTCGATACGTTCGCGCGAACGCATCTTTGATCCCACGCAGCGTCGTCGCTAACTGGTTCCTCCTGGCGAGCGCGTCGGCTTCGCTCTCTTGAGCCTCCAGGATCGACGAGGCGACGTCGCGTCTCTTGGCCCGCGTGCCGGGCGCCGTGGAACCTGTCCTGGGGGCGCTTAACGTCGGTTCCGGGGAACCCTCGAGCGGATCGCCAGAGGAAATGGCGGAGAGCCTGTCGCGGCCGTAGCGGACGTAATCGTCGGAAAGGTCGAAGCCCAGGTAGCGACGGCCCAGCTTCTTGGCCACCGTGAGCGTGGTCGCGCTGCCGGAGAAGGGGTCCAGAACCAGCTCGCCGGGGTTCGAGCAGAGCCGGATGATCCGGGCCAGGAGTTGCTCGGGCATCTGGCAGCCGTGAAAGCCCGCTCGCTCCTTGAACGTGCCCGCCACGCGGGGGAAATACCAGGTGTCCTCGTCCGGGCCGAAGCATTCGGCCAGGTCCTGGGGGCGGAGGATCCAGGTTTGCTCGCGGTCGGGCGCGGCGACGATCCCGTCGAACGGAGGGACCAGCGAGTCGTCGGTCAGCTCCGCCGCCAGCCCGGCGGGCCGGATCAGCCAGGTGTCGTCGGGCAGCCGCCCCTTGGGGTTCGCCCTGCCGTCGGCATAGACGAGCTGCCGGGCCGAAGGAATGCGATTGGCGAGATCGTCGGAGTTGAATGTGAACCGGGCGGCATCCTTCACGAAATAAAACAGGTGCGCGTGAGAGCGTGTGAATTTCTTCACGCAGTTGACGCCGAAGGTGTAGTACCAGATCACCCAGCTCCGGCAGGCAAAGCCGATCTTCTGACTGGCCAGCTTGAGCTCGGCGGCGTTCTCGTCACCGATGGCCAGCCAGAAGGTTCCCTCCGGCTTCAAGACTCGATGAACGGCCTTGATCCAGTCGCGCGACCACTCCAGGTATCGAGACTGATCGAGCGAGTCGACGTAGACGTCGTAGGCATAACCGATATTGAAGGGAGGATCGGCAAAAACGAGATCGACGCAACCCTCCGGCAGCGCGTTCATGCCGCGGATGCAGTCGCCTTGGCGGAGGTCGTTATCTGGTATTTCCATGGGCGTTGATTCTCTGAACTTCTTTACACTTTACTCAGGCCGTCGGGGCGAATCAAGATCCATGAACTGGTTCGCGCGGGTCTCTCATCCCGGCGACTGCTGCACATGCGCACCACGTGGGACAAGATTCCAATCTTGTCATCGGCAAGAATGAAAACCTGAAATAGACAAGATCGGAATCTTGTCCCACGTTCCACGTTCCAGATGGCCGGTGCATCCGGTCCGCACAGCGGACCCAACGATAATGAAATCGACAAGATTGGAATCTTGTCCCACGATCAGGCCATTGGCGCTTCTCACGTGAAAAGCGATTCCACGAACGTATCGGCGTCGAAGGGCTGCAAATCGTCGAGGGCCTCGCCGACGCCGATGAACTTGATGGGCAGCTTCATGGTCTGGCGGACGGCGACGACCACGCCCCCCTTGGCGGTGCCGTCCAGCTTGGTGAGGATCACGCCGGTGCAGCCGATGCTCCTCGTGAAGACCTCGGCCTGACGGATGGCGTTCTGGCCATTGGTGCCGTCGAGGACCAGAAGCACCTCGTGCGGCGCGCCCGGAATCAGGCGCTGGAGCACGCTCTTGATCTTCTCCAGCTCCCGCATCAGGTGGGTCTGGGTATGCAGGCGGCCGGCGGTGTCGACGATCAGGATGTCGATCCCTCGCGCGAGCGCCCGCTGGCAGGCGTCATGCGCCACGCTGGCCGGATCGGCCCGCGATGCGCCCCGGACCAGCTCGCAGCCGGCCCGTTCGGCCCAGATGGAAAGCTGGTCGGCCGCCGCGGCCCGGAAGGTGTCGCAGGCGCCCAGCAAGATCGAGTTGCCCTCGTCCTTGAGCCGCTGGGCCAGCTTGGCGATCGAGGTGGTCTTCCCCGATCCATTCACTCCGGCAATCAGGTACACGGTGGGCTTCCGCGGGGCGACGGCGAGCGTCTCGGGATTCGGGTCCAGAAGCAGCCCTTTCAGCTCCTCCTTGACGAAGGCGACCAGGTCCTCGTCGGCCGTCCTGTCCGCGTACTTCTCGCGCACCTGGTCGATGATCCGGCTGGTGGCGACCACGCCCACGTCGGCCTGGATCAGCCGGGCCTCGAGATCGTCCAGGAACGACTGGTCGACCTTGCGGCCGAACCACGAGCGGATGTCCAAGAGCCGCGCCGTCTTGGCCAGCCCCTTCTTGAAGCGTTCCAGCAGTCCTTGAATTGGCATATCGGTCTTTCGTCAGGAGAATGGATTCCCGTGTCGGGAGCCGGAGGATTCCTTGATTTTACGACACTTCTCGCCCTGGGGCATCGCGCTAGAGCGCGCCTCGACGCGAACGAACGTATTCCCCGTGGGACGGACATTCTTGTCCGTCCCACTCGGACAAGAATGTGCGACCTACGTCATCGCCTTCCATGCTGGGCCTCGCCGAGCAGTGGCAAGGTCGGTCCCGCCGCGCCGGGATTGCCACGACGGGGCCCCGCGAAACTCTCAGCGGCCCCGTGAACGACCGCTTCCGCGCAACGCCGCGAGATCATTGCCCA
>JBMFUH010000649.1:0-4459 GCA_049966735.1 Isosphaeraceae bacterium | reverse complement strand
CGGTGATCAGATTGTCGGAGCCGGTGCCACCGGGCACCGAGGTGCTGATCAGGTGCGGACCGGGGACGATGAGGGGCAGCATGTTCTGATCAAACGGCGGCGCGAGGATGTACCCGCCGTTGTTGGTCCCGCCGGTCCAGGCCGCCGCGCTGAAGGTGACCGCGGTGGTCGGTTGCGGAGCGGGGACGGCGTAAACGTCGCCGGGAGTCAGGCCGGTGAAGGGCGTGACCAGGGGGTTCTGGTCGGGAGTGCCGTCGGCGTTTTGATCCATCGGAGCGCCATCTTGCAAGCCCAGCGTGGGGAGTTCGGAAGACACCTTGACCGACCAGGCCGTCAAAGTGCCGGTGTTGTTGGCGACGCTGTCGTGGATGGTGAGCGTGTACGTGCCGTCGACCGAGCCGCCATTGAGGGTGGTCACGGGGAACGCGGCATTGTTGAAGTTGAGAGGATTGTTCCCCGAACCCGTGTAAATCGTCGTGGACCGTCCGTCGGGAGTCTGGAAGGTGATCGTCAGGTCGCCGGCCCGCTGATGCGTCGCGGTGATGTAAACCGTGATGCCGGTGATGAGCTGGTTGGCGTGGCCCGAAATGGTGAACGAGGAGACGGTGTAGTCGTTGCTCGTCCCCGTGCCGCCCGTTCCCGAACTGGGAATGGGGAGATTCAAACCGGTCACACCCTGCGTCACATTCGCCTGCGTGACGGGCGCGATGACGTACGAGGGAATCATCTGCTCGATCGGAGTGACCGTCGTGGGGTTGGCGCTGGCATCGTTCGGCGCGATCAGATAGCTGTAGGTGCCCGTGAAGTTGTTGATTCCGCTGGAACTGCCGTCCGGCTTCTGGGTGGGGTCGAAGGTGACGGTGAACTGGGTGTAGCCGAACTTGTTGTTCGGGCCGACACCACTGGAAGTGACTGGCGTGACACCCGTCACGAGAAGCGGGATCGAGGGATCGCCATTGGTGGTGTCGTGGTAGAAGACCTGGACATCTCCCGTGGTGAATGTCGGCGCATAGCCCGGCGGGTTGATCGGTCTGTCGAAGGTCACGGTGAAGCTGATCTTGCTGCCACCGGTCGGGTAAGCGATCGGTCCCTGAGTGCTGTTCACGATTCGGGGCCCGGCGGCGATGACCATCGGCTGGAATTCGACCGACATCGGCGTGCCCTGCACCGCGTTGTTGACAACCGTTCCCTGGTTGAAGTTGCCCGACCACATCGGATAGACCTGACCGTCGTACACAGCCAGCCCCATTGCCGAGCCGTAGCCGTAAGTGGCGTCGTGGTTGTTGTTGCCCGACGAGTTGTTGTCGGCCTCGGGGCCGATGACGACGGTATTTCCGGTGATGGCGTCGACGGCGGTCTGGGCCGGGTTGGCGTAGACCTGGGCGCTCCAGGTCTGGCCGCCGTCGATGCTCGAGGCGATGTAGGTCGCGACTCGGGCGCGAGACGCGTCGTTGCGCCCGTCGCGCCACGACATGACGACCGTTCCGGTCACGGGGTCGACGGCGATTTCCGGCTGGAACTGCACCCGGCCCGTGACGATTCCTGTGGCCGTGTTGTCGTTGGACGCCGAGTATCCATCGAGAGCCGACTGGTCGTCGTTGACCTGGAGCGGATTGCTCCAGCTTCGTCCGCCATCATCGGAATAGGATACGAAGATATCGGTGTTGTCGGTCGGGTTCTTCACGCCAGCGACGGTGACGTTGTAGTAACCGACGAAGGCCACATAGATTCGTCCCTCGAACTGGCTCAGGCCGCCCAGCGTGTTGTCCTGGGCCATGACGATGCCCGGGCCAATTCCAACCGGCGAGGCGGCCGAGGCCGTCGAGTAAGTGCTTGACGGGGAACCGGGGACGACCAGACCACTTGTCCCGGGCAAGACGACGTCGTTGACGTTGGGACTGAGCCCTGGCTGATTCGCGACCACCCCACCCGTGAAGTTCAACGTCCAGTAGTTGACGAACTCCGGACTGCTCGGAGCGGATGTGGAGGTTTCAATCGTCTCGAGCTTCCACGTGCCGTTGATGCCGCTGGCGATCTCCTGCCGCATGAACGACGTCAGGGACGATCCGCCTCCGCCCCGACTTCCCTCGATCCGATAATTGCCGACGAAAGGCGAGGTATTTGCATTGGTGCCGTTCGCGTTGGAGTCGAAAATGTCGCGCGAGGCGTTGTCGTCGAACGTTGTCCCCAGGATGTAGCCGTTGGAGGAGAGGACGCCCAGGTTGGCGCCACTGATGCCGACGCCGGTGTTGGTCGTGCCACCCACGGTCTGGGGCAGGACCAGGACGATGGAATCTCCACTCGGAGCAATCAGGTCCAGACCGAGGTTGGCGACGGTCGGGTCGGTGATCGCGACCGTCACCGACAGGTTGGACAGGGTGCTGAAATCGAAACCCGACGGGAAGCTCACGGTGTTGTCGAATGTCGTAGTGGTCCCGAAGGTGATCGGCCCGCCCACGCTTGGCCCGCCGAAAGTGTAGCTATTGCCTCCGGTGACCGTGTTGGCCATGACCTGACCGTCAGTATAGTCGTCCCAGGCCACGGTTACCTGGCCGCCAGGTGTTCCTGGCTCACCACCGACACCGCTCTCACCCTGCGGACGCCCCTGGCTGATCGACAGCGCCGGGACGGCGTCTCGCTCGGAAGTCGGTCCGGTGCCGCGGTAGTTTCCCTGCCCCTGGTTGACATCAGCGATCGCCTCGCTGGTGAAGTTGTTTCCTCCGTCCGAGGAAACGATCAGCTTGATCCGGTTCGTGTTGAAGGAACCAGCGCTGGCGAGTGAGGGCTTGATGTCGACAGCCGACCAGGAGATGTAGATGTTGCCCGAATAGGGGTCCGTCTGCACCTGCCCCGTGGTCGGGTCGGTGAAGCTGAGATGGTTGCTGTCGACCTGCATGGTTGGGTGGGTTACAATGTCCTCGGCCGACGAGGAATTCCACCCATAGAGCACGTTGGTGACGCTGGAACCGAAGCCGAACCCCGGCCCGCGAGGGGCGAGAATGTTCGTGAAGCTCTGCTGGGCCGGCGCATTGCCGGAAAAGCTGAACTTCTGCAGCACCAGCGCGCCGCTGCTCGATGACGCGACATCGGCCGCGTTGTGATAGGTCGTGAGCTGGTAAAAATTGTCGCTGGCGTCGAATCCCAGGCTGGGATCGGTCTGGTACTTGAACGGCAAGATCGGGCTGGTGGTGGACCCGGTCGCCGGGTCCAGCACCTCGGGCGCGACGGGATACCCACTGCCAGGCTCGGCCTGGAGCGGATGCCACGTCTGTCCGGCGTTGACGCTGTACGCCATCTCCGTGATGACCGCGATATTGCCGTTGGTGATTCCCAGAAGCGCGGGATCATTGTCCACCCAGGTCGCCACCATCTTCTGCGGATTGTTCGGGTCGATGGCGACCTGTACACTGCTTTGGTTGGCCGTCAATCCCCCGGCGTTGTTGAACAACGATGAGATGTTTTGCGGCCCGCCCACTGCCGTCGCGGCGGGGATCGTCGCCAGCAACGTTCGCGGCTCCAGAAACTCGCTGTCCATGACGGCCCTGCGCAGACGCGCCTGCCGATTCCTCTTGAGCCGGGCGTCCGGGCGAACCTGACCACGGAACCTTCGGGATGAGAAGTCCGATGCTCCCGTGCGCATGACCATGTCTCCAGATCTCAACAAGTTGTGTTTCGCCCTGTGCACTGCAGCGGCTGTGGCGATTGTTCGGAATATTCAATCCGCGATGACTGAGTGATCGAGAAAAACTGCAAAGATTGAGAAAACATGCAGGCTTAATGGGCTGCTGTCAAATTTGCGTCTGTGCGTTTCTGGGTTCAAACTTCGATGCCCCACTGTTTCCCGCAACCCCTCCAAGCTATTAGAGCCAGTTTCTCACGATCATGACACCAATGATGCAATACTGGGTGCAACCATGTCAAGAGGGTACCAGGAAAATTTTCCATTTTTTTTCTGGTGCACGGCAAGGCTCACCCTCAATCTGACTCTCGCAAAGGCGCAAAACCCGCGAAGGTGTTCTTCAACACGATGTCGCGGGAAGGTCTCGAGCTTCTGGGCGTGGGAGCAATCCACACGAGGCGATATCACGACGTCGTGCTCTCAAGCAGGCGGGCTCCTCCAGCGTGATGGACGAACTCTCTACCGATTCTAACAATCGCGTGAGCCAAACAGTGCCACCTGAACGAGGGGGCGATCACGATTTCACACGTACTTCAGGCCGTGTTCCGACCGATACGACATGGGAAACGATCATGCGAGATGCTCTCGCTCGTGCCCGGGAAGAGTCCGGCTAGCGAAAGACCACCCGATCGGCACAGAAGCGGTTCAGCTTCTCGGAGTCGAGTTCGATTCCCAGGCCTGGGAGGGCGGGGATCGTCAGCAAGCCTCGGTCGTCGAGATGGAAGGGTTCGGTCAGGATCTCGTCGATGTAGGCACATGGGGTGAGATACTCGACGTAGC
>JBMFUH010000648.1:0-4482 GCA_049966735.1 Isosphaeraceae bacterium | reverse complement strand
CTGTCGAAGGTAGGTCTTGACCTTCGACCAAAGTTTCTCGATCGGCGTGTAGTCTGGACTGTAGGGAGGCAGGGGCAGGAGCCTGGCCCCCGCCTTCCTGACGGCTGCCGCGGCCGCATAGGCCTGATGGGGGGACAGGTTGTCCCACACAACCACGTCACCGGCGTGCAGCTCCGGTACCAGTACTTGTTCGACGTAAGACTCGAACGCTGCAGTATCGGTCGACCCAGGGAACACCAGCGGGGCACGCACTCCATCCAGCCCCAACGCGGCGATCACGGTAAGCGATTCCCACGAACCGGGGGCCGAGCCGTAGGCCCGCTCGCCGCGGGGAGCCCAGCCGTAAGGCAGGGCGAAAAAATAACCTTTACAACTTCCGGGGTCGCGGTTTGATGGAGTAGTTCCAGCCAGGAGGCTTCGCGGGGTCAAGCCCTGTATCCAGTTTTCGCCAGTAGGGCGGATTGCATAGCGAGCCCAAATATCGGGACCAGGGCTTGACCCCAAGGTCCTGACCAGGGCTTGACCCCAAGGTCCTGACCAGGGCTTGACCCCAAGGTCCTGACCTGACCCCACATCCTCCAGCGGTATTCGGATCGATGGCTCACCAGGAATTTGGTCCGCGTAGCGGACCCTACGAGGAGCCATCCACCCGAATACCGCTCTCATCGCGATCGACTGTCTCCACATCCAGCCAGTTGAGTCCGGAGGCGATGTCGACCTTGAGCGGCACCGTCAGGTCGAGCGCGGTGGTCATCTCGTGAGCCACCAGCATGGCGAGCTGGGGGACCTCCTCGGCCGGGGCCTCGAAGACCAGCTCGTCGTGGATCTGGAGGAGCATCCGCGCGTTCAGGCCCTGTTCGCGCAGCGCTTGGTCGATCTTGATCATGGCCATCTTGATCAGGTCGGCCGCGGAACCTTGGATCACGGTGTTGACCGCGGTGCGCTCGGCGAGGTTGCGGATGCGGCCGGTCGTGTTCTTGACTCCGGAGATCGGCCGCCGCCGGCCCAGGATCGTCTCGACCCGGCCCGCGGCCTGGGCTTTTTCCAGGGTCTGGGTGATGAACCGGTCGACTCCGGCGTATTCCTGGAAATAAGCGTCGATGAACATGGCGGCATCGGCCTGAGAGATGCCCAGCCGGCCGGACAATCCGTAGACGGACAGGCCGTAGATCACGCCAAAGTTCACGGTCTTGCCCACGCGCCGCATCGAGTCGTCGACGCTTGATTCGGGTACGCCGAAGATTTTGGCCGCGACCACGCTGTGGATGTCGTGATCGTGCGCGAAGGCGTGCACGAGGGCCGGGTCGGCCGAGAAATGCGCCAGGATGCGCAGCTCGATCTGCGAGTAATCGGCCGTGAGCAGCCGGCAACCGTTTTCAGCCACGAACGCCTGGCGGATCTGCCGGCCCTCCTCGGTGCGCACGGGGATGTTCTGGAGGTTCGGGTCGCTCGAGCTGAGTCGGCCCGTCGCCGCCACGCTCTGGTTGAACGAGGCGTGGATCCGACAATCGTCGGGGTTGACCAGCTCGGGCAAAGCATCGAGATATGTGCTCTTGAGCTTGGAGAGCTGACGATGTTGCACGAGCAGGGTAGGGAGGGGATGTTTCAGAGCCAGTTCCTCGAGCACATCCTGCGCGGTGCTCTGCTCGCCGCGGGGCGTTTTCTTTTGCGGAGGTAGCTTGAGCCTGTCGAAGAGCACTTCCTGAAGCTGCGGTTGGGAATTGATGTTGAACGGACCGCCGGCCAGCTTGTAGATATCTTCCTCGAGCGTTCCCAGCCGCGCGGCGAAGTCGCGCGACAGCTCGCCCAAGCGGCCGACGTCGACCTTCACCCCCGCGCGCTCCATGCCTGCCAGGATGGAGATCAAGGGCCGCTCGACCTCGGCATAGAGTTTCCAGAGCCCCTCGGCCTGGACCTTGGCGGTCAGGATCGCCTCGATCCGCCAGGTCGCGTCGGCGTCCTCGCCGGCGTACTCGGCCACTTTGGATACGTCGACCTGATCCATCCGCATCTGCTTCTTCCCTTTGCCGATCAGGTCGGTGATCGGGATCATCGTGTGCCCGAGCAAGCGCTGGGAAAGCTGGTCGAGGCTGTGATTTCGCTCGCCGCTTTCCAGCAGGTAGGACAGGACCATGGTGTCGGTGATCGGCCCGCGAATCTCCACCCCGGCCCGGCCCAGCGCGAGCATGTCGTACTTGATGTTCTGGCCGACCTTCTCAATCGACGAGTTGGACAGCAACGGTTTCAAACCCTCAAGCACCATTGACGGGTCAAGCACCTGGCAATGGATGGGTCCCCGAACTGGCAAGTAGTAGGCTTCGCCGCTCTTCCAGCAGGCCGATATCCCGACCAGTGAGGCGCGAAGGGGATCGAGGTCGGTCGTCTCGGTATCGATGCAGAACCGGGGCTGACGCGCCAGCTCGGCGAGGAACTCCTGGAACAGCTCGGGCGTATCGATGGTGTGGTACGTTGCCTCCCATGCCGTCTGCTGCTTGTCGGGTTCGGTCGAGTCTAGCTCGCGCAAGAAACCGTGGAACCCGCACTCGATGCAGAGTGCCCGGAGAGCGGACGGATCTGGGCCGCTGGTCTTGAGCTTGTCCCAGTCGATCCGCAAGGGAAGGTCGTCGCGGAGGGCCACCAGCTTGCGAGCTCGCCGAGCGGTCTCGGCGTGGTCGCGCAGGCTCTGTTGCTTCTTGGGACCTTTGACCTTGTCGACATTCGCGAGCAAGCAATCGAGCGTGCCGAACTGCTTGAGGAATGTGGAGGCGTAACCTTCGCCGATCCCGGGGACGCCGGGGACGTTGTCCACCGAGTCTCCGGTGAGGGCCATGAAGTCGACCACCTGGTCGGGGCGGATGCCCCAGTCCTTCTCGAGCGCCTCGGTGTCGAGGACG
This sequence comes from Isosphaeraceae bacterium, assembly GCA_049966735.1. GTDB lineage: Bacteria > Planctomycetota > Planctomycetia > Isosphaerales > Isosphaeraceae > Aquisphaera. The sequence goes on along the minus strand of JBMFUH010000648.1, from coordinate 1,588 downwards.
GTGTTCTTGCGGAGGTTGAGAATCCGGACGTGGTCGGAGAGGAGCTGGCGTGCATCCTTGTCGGCCGTACAGATGGTGACGTCGAGCCCGCGCTCCTCGCCGCGCCGGGTCAGGGTGGCGATGATGTCGTCGGCCTCCATTCCCGGCTCGATCAGAACCGGAACCTGGAAGCCTTCGAAGACGCGCCGGATCACGGGAATCTGAGGAACGAGGTCGGCGGGCATCTCGGCCCGGTTGGCCTTGTATTCGGGGTAGATCTCGGAACGGAAGACCGGCCCCGGACCGTCGAAGGCGGCCGCGACGTAGTCGGGCTGGCGATCGCGGAGCAGGTTGAGCATGTCCCGGAAGATACCGAAGACCGCCTGCGTGGGCTGGCCCGCGGGACCGGTCATCTCGGGAATGGCGTGGAAAACCTGGAAGATGAGGGAGAAGGCGTCCAGGATGTAGAAAGTCGGGCGGTTTGCCATCATCGTAAAGCGGGAGTCTGGCGGTTGATTGAACAGTGGTGATACCGGACTGGATCTTACCACCAGCCGGCCCGTCGGACCATGAACCGTCCCGGCTAGATGATGCAGCCTTTGGCCAGCCGGGAAATTGACCGTGCGGGTTGTGCCGGTCAGGCGCTTGGGGGCGGATTCGATTCCGTTTGATTCTGCCGCCGCCGAGTTTTACAATAAAATCAATCGTGCCGCCTCGCGGGGAAAAGCGTCCGCGGAGACATGGCTCGGGATGTTTTTTGACCGAGGCTTTCGTCGTCTCCCATCTCATGTGACATATTATCAACAAACCGGCGGATCGTACGAGCAGGCCGCCACCGCTCCGTCTCCTTGGAGTTTTGATCCATGGCCGCAGCCAACGAATCTCAGGGGCTCAAGATCGCCGTGGCGGCGTTTGTCACGCTCACGGTCATCCTGGCCGTCACGTCGTATTTCCTTTACACAGGCTACTCCCGCGCCGACGCCATCGCCGAGGCGGAGAAGGGCAAGGCGGCCCAGGCAAACAAGCAGGCCGGTCTGGCCGTTAATCAATACGACGACTTCCGCAAACTGATTGGCACCAAGGCCGAGGAATATGACCCAGCCAAGGCCGAGGTCGGCACGTTCTTCAAGAAGAACGTCGAGCGAGTAAACAGCCTGGTCACCGCCACGGACACCGCGATCCAGAAGGCGATGCAGGCCGGCGCCCAGAGCAAAGACCTGGACGACGCCCGGACCCGCGTCAAGATGATCGTCAACTCGTACCAGAACGAGCCGAACAAGAATTTCATGTCCACGCTCGACAGGCTCACGGAGTTGCTGGAGAACCTCGCGTTGCTGTCGACCGACATGTCGGCCAACTATGTCGGGCTGAGGAAGAGCCTGGAATCGTCCACCGAGGTCGCCAAGAAACAGATCGACGTCCAGACCAAGGCCTTCAACGACAGCAAGGCTGATCTGGAGGCCGAGCACAACAAGCACGAACAGTCCCGTCAGGAACTGCTCACCAAGGTCGATCAGCTCACCACCGACAACCAGCAGAAAACCACGCAGATCGCCAACCTTGAGACCCAGATCAAGCAGCTTCATGACGACTATGATGGCAAGCTCAA
>JBMFUH010000647.1:0-4487 GCA_049966735.1 Isosphaeraceae bacterium | reverse complement strand
GAGCATGGCATTGTGCAACGCCCGCAAGGTGGGCAAGCCGGTCGATAAGGAACGGCCGAGGCATTTGGTCCGCACAGCGGACCCTGCAATACTGGTGTTGGCCGGTTTTGGGCTCATTTACTACGCTCCTGCGATCGTATTGTCGCGATATCTGTACACCTGCACCGCCCGGGCCCGGTCTAACCAAACCAATTGCGACGTGCGTAACTTCTTGATAGAGTGATAGGACGTGTGCAGAAGCGCGTTTACCAGGCTTGTAATGCTAGCAGCGTCGCCTTTTCAATCCGGAGGCTCTCGTGATCCCGTTCGGCCCGTGGAAGATTTCCCTCTCACCGGTTGCTTGCCTGAGTTCGTTGATCGTGCTCAGTTTCGCCTTCACTTCCTCTGGCGCGGAGCTGGACGATTACGTCCAGGCACCAGACCCGGCCTTCACCTGGAAACAGACCAGCAACCACACGACTCCCGCCGGGATGATTCACAGCATCGACCTCACCTCCCAGGTCTGGCAGGGGATCACCTGGAAACATGCACTCACGATCTACGAGCCCGCGGAACTGACTTGCAAGGATACGGTTCTTCTGTTCATCGTGGGTGGAAGCACGGACAGCCGGCCGGACGACGGAGACCACAAGCTGGCGTTCGCGTTGACGAAGACCACCGGCGCTCGTGTTGCCGTGCTGCACCAGGTTCCCAATCAGCCGCTCCTGGGCAACAGGAAGGAAGACGACCTCATTTCCGAGACCTTCGTGCGGTATCTCGAGACGAAGGATAAGAAATGGCCGCTCCTTTTTCCCATGGTCAAGAGTGCCGTACGCGCCATGGATGCTGTCCAGGCCTGGGCGAAAGAGCGAGGTAAGGGCGAGGTCAGGCGATTTGTCGTGACCGGCGGGTCGAAGCGGGGCTGGACCACCTGGCTCACCGGCGCGGTGGATCAAAGGGTCATCGCCATTGCTCCCATGGTCATTGTCATGCTCAACCTGGGGCTGCAAGGCCCGAATCAGCTCGAGGTCTGGGGCAACTACAGCGAGCAGATCGACGACTACGTGAAGCGCGGGCTGATGGAACGGGCGCAGACCCGCGCAGGGATGGAACTCTGGAAAATGGTCGATCCCTACACATTTCGGGAACGGCTGACCAAGCCCAAACTGCTGATCAACGGAGCCAACGATCGATACTGGACGCTGAATGCGATCGACCTGTACTGGAACGGACTCAAGGGGCCGAAGTACGTCGTCGAATTGCCCAACGCCGGGCACGGGCTGGAAGTGAACCGGGACTGGGCCTTGAACGGGCTCGGCGCATTCTTCCGCTACCAGGTGACGGGCCGCCCCATGCCGGTCGTGTCATGGACGGTCGACTCTGCCGCCTCGACAGAAGCCAAGTTGACCATTCACGCCGACCCGGCGCCTCGGTCGGCCCGGCTCTGGACGGCCACCGCTGCCACTCGCGATTTCCGGGACTCGAAATGGTCGGCCTCGCCCCTGAAGGCCGGAACGACCCTCACCGCTACGTTGACAAAGCCCGACTCGGGACATGGGGCAGCTTTTGCGGATCTCGAGTATGAAATCGACGGCATTCCCTATCACCTGACCACCACATTCTTCGAGCCGGGCGTGAAACCGACAAAGCCACTCCCCGTCGGCCCCTGATTTCTGAGTCGGACGCGTTGTCTCACTTGGACTTCTTGACCCTTTTGTCTGCGTGGATGCGGCTCTCGCATTCCTTCACGAGCTCATCGACCCTGGCCAGCAGGGCCTTGCCCTCGATCTCCTTCGCGCGAATGATGCCCTTCGCGTCGATGACGAAGACCGAGGGAAGTTCGTTGACCCTCCAGCGCTGGCGGTTGGGTCCGTTCTCCTGGCCTTCCCACCAGCACCGCCAGGTGATCTCGCCGTTCTTGATGGAACTCAGGAGCGCTTCCCTGGAGTCATCCACGTTGACGCAAAGCAAGGCGAAGGGCCGGCCTTTCATGCGCTCGACGAGTTGTCGGTAGACGGGATAATCGCGATCCTTGCACCAGCTTCCCGCGAAGGTGAGCAGCACGACCTTTCCCCGGTAATCGCTCAGCTTCATCGGCTTGCCATCGATATCCGGCCCCTCAGCCTCGGGCGCGGGCTTGCCGATCGCCAGGTCGCGGAGCCTGAAAAGCTCGCGGCGAGCGTCGTCGCCCATCGTCTCGGAACCCAGCGGGACGTCGGCGAACTGGTCGGCGATCCGCGCGTAAAGCTGCGCCGCCTCCTTGTCGAGCAGGTCGGGGGTGTCGGGACGCGTGTCTTTGAGCACGTCGCCGGCCGCGGCCCTCACCGAGAGCACGATGAAGGATTCGGGGCTCGGTCCGCGAAGCTGGCGCAGGGTTCGGGCACGCCACTGGAGCTGGTGGGCCAGTTTCAAGGCGGCCTGGGCTTTCCCCTCGCGAGTAGGAGATCCCTCTATCTCGGCCCTCAGAAGCTTCTCCCCGGCCCGAGAAAAGGCCAGGGGTGGCGAATCCAGCTCGGCAATGATGCGGCCCATTCCCTTGTCGCTCAGATGATCCCTGATCAGGATCTCGGCGGCCTGCATCGACTCTCGTGGCGTGAACATGTTCGCGGCCACGGTCGCCAGGGCGTCAAATCCGACTCGATCTCCGGAGTGCTTCGCGGCTATCGCCAGGAACCGGCCGGCATAGGCCGATTCCAGACAGCGCATGTCTTCAAGGACGGCGCTCAGCTCGGTTTCGGTTCGCGCTTTCGTCCCGGCGTCCTCTACAGTGCGCCGCTTCGCCGCGTATTCGGAAACGAGTGCGAGGTAATCCTCCTTTTCAAATCGATTGCCGACATCGCTGAGCTTGGGGTAGGGAACCGATCCGGAGTTGCTGTCCTTCCACGGCTCGCCGATCCGGCGCTCGCGCACAATGCCATTGGTCCGGATCAGGGGAGCCGGCGCTCGCGCACAATGCCATTGGTCCGGATCAGGGGAGCCGGCGGTTGCTTGCGGTTGTCCAGGCCGCTGTATCCGTCCGGAAACGGCAGGTCGCTGAGCGTGAAGACGGCTGCCGGAATCTTCGCCGTGAGGTTGGCTCGAAGGTTTGAGACCCGCAGGTCGTATTCCTTCGTCGGCCTCGCCTCCTCGCCGATGTAGGCGATTTTCACGTAGCGCGCCGGGTACCAGACGCCGTCGGTCTTCTTCCACTCGTTCGACACCTCGGCCATGGTCCGCTTCACGCCGTTCCAAACGTCGCCGAATTTCCAGTGCACAGGCAGGCTGTCGCATGACTTGTCGCAGATGACTTCCAGCCAGCCCGGGTTCTTCGCGTTGGTAAAGCTCAACGTGATCGTGTTCCCTTCCTCACGCGATTCGATGAGCCGCTGGTTGCCCCAGAACTCTTGCAGCGACATCGGCTCGAACCGGAAGCATGAGGCGTAATGGATCCAAGGGTCGAGGTTCTTGAGCGGAGAAAACGATTGGTACTCCCACTCCTCGCGCGACTTGGGCGGCTTTTCGACCATGAGCGTGATACCAAAGTACATGTGATCTTCGATCCGGGCGGCCATGTCGCGGGTGCGCAGCACGCTGTATGTTCCCTTCGCGCGCTCCACGATCTTGCCATGCTTGTCCATCATAGGAGGGAGCTGTCCCTCGAAGTCGTAGCGCACCGCGCCTTCGTTCCAGTACAGCTTCCCCTTGTAGGAATAGGTCTTGTAGGTACGGGGCTCGTTGTTGCCGTGGTTGAAGAAGCGCTCACAGGTGAGGTTGAAGTCGTAGACCAGGTGATGGAGCGCGGCGTAGTTTTCCAACGCTGACCGCGCACAACGCTTCAGCCGCGCCTTGGTGGCGGCACCGGCGTTGGGCAGCTCGTCGACCCACGCCCAGTCGTCGGGGACCGTGCGCTCAAACGGCGGGGCGCTGCCCTGGGCCGCCAGGCGCAATGCGCCCACCCCGGTGCCGATCGAGGCGGCGAACACCAGACCGATCACGATGGCCTTCGATGCCAGCGTGCTGATCCAGAGCGACTTCAAGACTCCCTTGGAGAGCGCCGCCACCGATCCCGAAACCACCGTCGCCGCGACGGACCCGGCCAGGTATTCCACCGCCGCGCGAGATGTGGCCGCGACCAGAAGCGGAGAGACGCTCTGGGCGGAGGCTTCCCGGACGCAGCAGGCCGCGATCGTTCCGGCGGAGAGGCTCAGGCCCCGGCGGATCAAGCGTTTGCGCAGCTTGTCGCGCGCCCGGACCAAGCGGCTGGAGACGGTGCCGACAGGCAGGCCGAGAAGCCGTGCCGCCTCCTGGTGCGTCTTGCCTTGCAGATCAATGAGCACGACCGGGCCGCGAAATGGACTGGCCAGCCGGCTCAGCTCCTCGTCGAGCGCCAGGCGAAGCTCGTCGAGGCTGTCCTCCGGCAGTAGCGCCGCGGCGGATGTTCGCGGCGGATTCATCTTGCCCTCCCGCGCCAGCCGGCGAGCCTTCTGAGCCTTCAGTTCCCGAGCTGTTCGCACGGCCACGCCATAGAG
>JBMFUH010000646.1:0-4489 GCA_049966735.1 Isosphaeraceae bacterium | reverse complement strand
CGAGTCAGATCCAGCTTCTCCAGTCGGCGCCCAACGGCAGCTTCACCGGGACCGGCGTCACCACGATCCCGATCAACTCGACCATCACCGTCAAGTATCTCGACTCGGGCACGCCAGCGGCCCCGCCGAATACGGTCAAAGGCCGGGAAGAGATCGACTTCAGCAGCGCCTCCACGCTGGCCAACGGCCTGTACCAGCTCACGATTTTTGGCACGTCGACCGACAACGGCGTCCGCGACATCGCCGGCAACTTCCCCAAGGCGGGCGACGTGGTCGTGACCTTCGCCGTCTTCAACCCCAACAACGTCACCGGCGTCTTCGTGGGCGGCGCCAACTACGTCACCAACCCGACCGCGCCCCAGGGAGACCGGACCAACCCGTTCCCGACCATCACCGCCGCCCTCAAGGCCGCGGCGGTTGGCGACCGGCTCGAGGTCCTGCCAGGGGTCTACACGGAAAACGTCGTGATGCAGCCGCTGGTCAGCATCGTCTCGGCCGACGTTTCCAGCACCGACACCAACTTCGTGCCGGGCAACGCCCTGGCGACCGTCATCCGGTCTCCGGCGACGACCCAGGGAACCTCGACGATCGCGGTGTCGGCAACCAACCTCATCGCCTACACCGATCCGACCACCGGTTTCGTGTTCCAGACCGAACTGGCCGGATTCACCATTGCCTCGGCACTGGTCGGCGACCCCGCTCTGGGCCCGATCAATACCGCGTCCGTCGGCCTGCAGATCACCGATTCCCAGATGCTGGTCGACAAGAACTACTTCATCGATTCCGGGACGGGAATCTCGGTGATCACCACGGCCGCGGGGACCTCGGCGCCCAGCCTGATCAACGACGCGATCGTGGGCAACGGCAGCGGCATCGTGATCGCGGACAGCGGCTCCGGCGCATCGACGGCAACGACCAACGTCATCAACGACACGCTTGCCTTCAATACGACCGGAATCCTCGCCGACAACAACCCGACCACGAGCACCGACCAAGCCTACATCGCCAACAGCATCTTCTTCCAGAACCATGACCAGACGACCGCTCGCTCGGGCTACGGCATCTACTCGCAGACCGTCAACAAGCTGGTCCTGAACAACAACATGTTCTCGGGCAACGGGGCCAGCGACACGTCGACCGGTGACGACGCGGTCAACATCGGCAACGGCTTCAACCCGAACCTCCTGGGACCACTGGCGTCCAACGCGGCCGCCAACCTGGGCAACTACACCGGCTGGCCAGCCTTCGTGGCGCCGATGGACCCCCGCCCAGGCGGCCAGGGCCCGGCCATCTTCATAAACGACGCCAACTACGGCCTGCAGGCCTCGTCGGCGGCCATCAACAACGCCCTCGAAAGCGTGGCGCCCACGACCGACCTGCTGGGCAACGAGCAAAACCCCAACCCGACCACCTCGGGATTCCACCTGCCCGGCTACGGCCCCCGCGACGTGGGCGCGTTCGAGTACGAGCCAGTCGGCACCGTGGGCACCGTCTCGGTGGGCGGAGCCTTCCGCGTGGTCACCACCTCGCTCGCGCCCGGCGGCGCCAGCCAGGCCAACGGGGCGTCCATCAACGTCTACCCGGCTCCAACGTCGATCATCATCGACTTCTCCCAGCCCGTGAACCAGGCCTCGGTCACCGCGACCGACCTGATCCTCTCGGGGTCGGACCTGAACGCTCTCTCGCCCGCCAAGGCGGCCACCGTGACCTGGCTGGACAACCACACGGCCCAGTTCAACCTCACGGGCAGTTTCAACTCCTCGGGAACGGTGAGCCTGTCCATCCCCGCGGGAGCGATCAAGAGCGTCTCCGGCGCTCCGCTGCCCGCTTACTCCGACAAGGTTGTGCTGTCGAGCAACGCTCCCGTCTCGACCACGCCAACCTCGCCAACCCCCACGCTGCCCGCGCCGATCACCCCGGCGCCGGCCCCCGCGCCAACCGCTCCGCCCAAGAAGGTCGCCCCTGTGCGCAAGAAGGTCGCCCCTGTGCACAAGAAGGTCGCCCCTGTGCACAAGCCGGCTCAGAAAGTGGTGCACAAGCCGGCGGCGCAGAGGGTGGCTCACAAGCCGGCGGCGCAGAGGGTGGCTCACAAGCCGGTGGCCAAGGTCGTCCACAAGGCGGTGGTCGTGCCCGTGGTGCATCACCAGGCGGTCCCGGCGGCGGCGGTTCACAAGGCAACGCCGGCCCACAGGGCCATCGGCTTCCTGGCCAACCTGTTCAAGAAGAAGTGATGCTCCGCCACAAAAGCTCAGCACCAGGAACGGGCAGCCCCACAATCGGGCTGCCCGTTCTCTTTGGTTTGTTTGACGGCTTCTCCCAGCCCGCCTATAATCAACCCAACTGGCAGCTTGGTTCCATGTGTCCCAGAGGGCCAGCTTCTGATTCCGTTTTCGGCCCCAGATGTGCTGCTTGGTTCCCACTAAACCAGCGGCTTGACGCGCGGTTTGGTATAATAACTCAAGCGGTGTCGCGTCCGACTCTCGGAGGGGTCCGACTGCAATGATTTGCCCCAGTTTTGTACGTCACGGACTGGCCATCGGATTCATCCCCGCGCTCTTGCTCGTCCTTCAAGGGATGAGCGCCCGCGCCCAGGCGCCTGCCGCCGCGCACGAGCCGACTCCCGGGCAATTCTTCACGATCACCGAACCGATCACCAACGAAACCCTCCAGCGCGTCCGTGCCGCGACGCGCCAGCTCGTGGATCGTAACGCCGGTGAGGCCAAGGGGAAGAGTCCGATCTTGGTCTTCGAGTTCCTGCCCGGCGAGACCGCCCCGGGAAGCAGCGAGTTCGGCAGCTCGTTCGACTTGGCCAATCTGATCTCCAAGGAACTGGGAGGCGCCCGCCTGACGGTCGCCTACATCCCCCAGCCGCTCAAGGGTTATGCCGTTCTCCCCGCGGTCGCCTGCACCGAGATCGTGATGGGGAGTAATGCCACGCTGGGGCCGATCACTCCCGAGAACCAGACCTTCGACCCCGCGCTGCGCGAGCCGATCCGCTTCCTCGCGTTGCGCAAGACCCGCGATCCCGACTTGCTCCTGGGCATGCTCGACCGCGACGCCGACCTCCGGCTGGTCCGAACCGCCGACCATGCCTCGCATTACGTTCTGGCCGAGCATCTCGAGGACTTCCGCAAGACGGCCCAGGTGATCGACGAGCAGTCGGCCTGGGAGGGGGGCCAGCGCGGCGTGCTCAATGCCAAGCGGGCGCGCGCCGAGGGGTTCGTCAAGGCGATCGCCGAAAACCCGGTGGACGTGGCCCATATTTACCAGATTGGCGGCCAGTCGTCGGTGGAAGACCCGACCTTGGGACAGCTCATCCGGCCCATCTGGATCAAGATCGACGGCGCGCTGGACACGGTGAAGGTCAGCTACCTGGCCCGGCGCATCGAGCAGGCCCGCCAGGAGCGGATCAACCTGATCTTCTTCCAGATCGACAGTCCCGGCGGCCTGGATTCGGCGGCGGACGGTCTTGCCGACCTGATCTCATCGATCACCGACATGAAGACCGTGGCCTACATCGACGACCGCGCCCTGGGCGTGGCGGCCCTCTTGCCCCTGGCTTGCCGCGACATCGTCTTCAAGAAATCCGCCCGGATGGGGGACGTCCGTCAGCTCATCACCGGGCGGAGCAACCGGCTGGAAAACCTCTCGGATGCACAGGTGCAGGTGCTCACCAAGAAGGCCTCGTTCCTGGCCCGCAAGAAAGGGCATCCTGAGCCAATCGCCCAGGCGATGGTTGACCCCAACACGGAAGTCGTCGAGGCTCAGGATCAACAAACCGGCGCGACGAAGCTGCTGCTTCGTGAACAGGCCGAAGCCGACAGGAACCGGTACCAGGGAGTGCAGACGCGCAAGGAGCGGGGATCGATTTTGACCCTCAAGGCCGACGAGGCCGCCTCCTTTGGCATGGGGCAGGTGGTGAACAATGAAGAAGAGCTGAAGAGCCTCTACGGCCTGCGCGGGAAGATCATCCGGATCGACGGTCCGAGCTGGGTCGATTCCCTGGTCAACGTGCTCACCGATCCCTACGTGAGCTGGCTGCTGCTCTTCGTGGGCATCTTCATGCTGGTGATCGAGCTCAAGCTGCCGGGCATCGGCCTGCCGGCGATCACCTCCGCCTTGGCGTTCTTGCTCTTTTTCTGGAGCCATTACTTGAGCGGCACGGCCGACCAGCTCGAGATCATCCTCTTTCTCGTGGGGATGGTCTGCCTGGGGCTGGAGCTTTTCGTCTTCCCCGGCTTCGGCGTCTTCGGCATGACGGGCATTCTGCTCATGCTGTGCAGCATCGTGATGGCCAGCCACACGTTCGTCTGGCCGACCCAGGACTACGAGTACCGCGAGATGGGCTTCACGTTGCTGCAGCTCGTCGGCGCCATGGTGGCCGTCGCCGCCGGGGCGCTGGTGCTGGCCCGTTACCTGCCATCGATTCCGCTGCTCAATCGCCTGGTCCTGAAACCGGAGCCCTGGACCGGGCTCGACACCGACGATC
>JBMFUH010000645.1:0-4502 GCA_049966735.1 Isosphaeraceae bacterium | reverse complement strand
GGAGGCGATCCACTCCAACCGCGCGCTCCATCGCGTGCTGGCCGACGAGCTGGTCCCAGCCGGTCTCCCGGAACACGCCGTGCAGCTCGTGTCCACGACCGACCGGGCGGTTGTCGGCCACCTGCTGGCTCTGCCCGAGTTCATCGACCTGGCCATTCCCCGGGGGGGCGAGAGCCTGATCCGCCGCGTGGCCGCCGAGGCGAAGATGCCGGTCATGAAGCATTTTCAGGGCATCTGCACCGTTTACGTGGACGCGGCGGCCGATCCGGACATGGCCATCCGGATCATCAAGAACGCCAAGGTCCAGCGCCCGGGAGTGTGCAACGCGGCCGAAACGCTCTTGGTCCATCGCGAGATCGCCCGGTCGTGGTTGCCTCTAGCCGCGAAAGCCTTGTCGGACGCCGGTGTCGAGCTGCGGGGAGATGCACTCGCGCGCTCGCTCGTGCCGGCCATGGTTCCCGCCACGTCCGCCGACTGGGACACCGAGTTTCTCGACAAGATCCTGGCCGTGAAGGTTGTCGGTTCCATTGATGAGGCCATCGAGCACATTGCCCGTCACGGCTCGGCGCACACCGAGACGATCGTGACCGGCGACCTGGCCGCGGCCCGGAAGTTCGTGGCCGAGGTGGACAGCTCGGCCGTGATGGTCAACGCCAGCACCCGGTTCAACGACGGCGGCCAGCTCGGCCTGGGGGCCGAAATCGGCATCAGCACCGACAAGTACCACGCCCGCGGCCCCTGCGGCCTGCGCGAGCTCACCAGCACCAAGTGGGTCGTCTTCGGCGAGGGACAGATCCGGGAGTGAGCTGCATCGAATCAACTTTTCCGTCACACAGCGTCATTTGTTCGGCAAAGGAGGCGAAGTCATGCGGGCCCTTCTTGCTACGCTCATCGTGTTGTGCGCGGTTGTCGCCCAGGGCGCTCTTGACGCCCCGAAAGCGACTGGCACACTGCACGGCAAACACGTCAAATTCCCCGAGAATGTTGTCGCGGAGGGTGTGAACACCACAGTCAGCCTGCTGGAATCGTGCTGTAGCGAGAGCCTGTTTGAGCCCGACGAACTCAGGAAGGCCGTGCAAGGGGATCACATCCGATTGGTGTTCCCCGGCCGCGGAATCACGTCCGAAGTGATGGACAAAAAGATCAGTCATAATCTTCTGGCAGGCGCGGCGCGTCCATGCGCCTGATGAACGCTTGTTGGCCGGGCGGAGGCGGCCGCCCATCACCGGGATCGATACCATGAAGAGCCGACATTCCGTGTCGTTCCGTCCCGACCTCCAGCACGTCGAGGATCGGTTTCTGGCGACGGTTCATCCCCTGGTCTCACACGCGGGTCTGCCTGGGCTGGCGGGCCAAGCTCACGCGGCCGCGGTGCATCCGCTTCATTCGGGGCACATCGTGATGATGGCCGGCGGAGGCTCTCGCCAGCAGGGGCTCCCCGCGAACTATCATGACTGGGGGCTCATCAGCATCTGGAACACGACGAACCAGCGGTTGACGTTCAGCGTGGCGGCATCGACCTTCCAGAACGGCCGCTACTTCAACTTCACGCTCCCTCCCCGGGGCTACCAGGTCTATTACGCGACGTACGACTCGTCTGGCAACCAGCCGTACTTCAACGTCAGCTTCGACCCGATTCATCGCACCAATGCCATCCAGATTTCCGACATCAACACCGTCTTCCAGCGGAGAAACTACTATCCCTGGATGGGCACGGAAGGCCGCCCGTACGCCATCGCCTCGGGCGTGAGCGGCCTCTACCTGACGCCCATCTGATCACTGTGCGGGCTGTGCGGCCGGTGCGGCCTGAATGAGTTGCTCCGCCCGGCGCACCAGCTCGACAAACTCCTTGCGATACCCCGACGGATCGTGCGCCAGGGCCGGTTGAGCCAGCTCGATCACGGCAGGGTAGGAGAGGTTGCCCTTGTAAGGCGAGTTCCGCAGGAGCATGCCGAAGCCGGCGACCGCGCTGGCGAACTTGAAGTCGCGGGAAGCCTGGCTGTAATCGAGTCCGCGATCGACCACGCTTTGCTCGATGAGCCGGGAGACGTCGGCATCGGGCTTCTTGTAGCGGAGCTTGACCGTGAAGGAGTCCGGAGAGGTCCCCTTGACTTCGGCCGGCTTGATGTATTTCGAGGCCTCGGCCGCCGCGAGCCGCGGCCCCTTGCCGGCGGGAACCAGCTCGTAAAGCGCGGTGACGTGATGCCCCGCGCCGATCTCTCCGGCATCCTTGGCGTCGTTCTCGAAGTCGGCATTGGCCAGCGCGCGGTTTTCGTAGCCGATCAGGCGATAGGCGGCGATCTTGGCCGGGTTGAAATCAAGCTGGATCTTCACGTCCTTGGCGATGGTCACGAGCGTGGCGCCCAGTTGGCGGACGAGCACGCGGTCGGCCTCATCGGTGCTGTCGATGTAGGCGTAATGACCGTTTCCCTTGTCGGCGAGGGCCTCGAGGTTGGTGTCCTTGAGGTTGCCCGAGCCGAAGCCCAGCACCGTGAGGAAGACCTTGCTCTTGGCTTTTTCCTCGATCAGCTTGATCAGCTCGTCGCGCTGGGTCACGCCGATGTTGAAGTCGCCGTCGGTGGCCAGGATGATGCGGTTGATGCCGTCCTGCTTGAAGTGCTCCGCCGCGACCCGGTACGCGATCTGGAGGCCGTCGCTGGCATTGGTCCCGCCGGCGGCCTGAAGCTGGTCGATCTTGGAGAGGATCTCGACGCGGTGGCCGGGATCGCAGGAAGTCGAGGGAAGATACACGCTCGAGCTGGCCGCGTAGACGACGATTGCCAGGTGGTCGGCCCCGCCCAGTTGCTCGACCAGGCGCTGGAGGCCCCACTTCACGAGCGGCAGCTTGTTGGCCTCGGCCATCGAGCCGGAGACGTCGATCAGGAAGACCAGGTTGGCCGGCGGCCGATCGCCGTTGAAGGCGGGCGTGCCGTTGATGCCAATGCGAGCCAGGCGATGGTCGCCGTTCCACGGGCAGCGGGCGACCTCGATGTGAATCGCGAACGGCTCGGCGCTTCCCGGCGGCGGAGGGGGATCGTCATAGGTGAAGTAGTTGAGCAGCTCCTCGATGCGGACCGCACCCGGCGGAGGAAGCTGATTGGCCTGAAGCAGGTAGCGCCGGATGTTGGTGTAGCCCGCCGTGTCGACGTCGACCGAGAACGTCGAATGGGGGTCGGGCAGGGTTGGAACGAATGAGTTGTCGACGATGGGCTCAAACGCTTCCTGACCGATCACAACCCCCTCCTGCTGGCCCGCTTCCTTCAACTTCTCTTCGACGGCGGGCGAAGGGATACCGACCACTAGAGGAAGTGCCTGCTGGCCACCGCTTTGCTGCTGGTTCTGCTGCTGGTTCTGCTGCTGGCCCTGGGGATTGCCCTGCTGTGCGCCGCTTTGACCAGCCTGATCCCGGCCCTGGGAATTGCCTTGCCGTGGGCCGGTCTGGATCGGATTGACCAGTTTGGCAGGTGCAAGTGGGACAGGCGAGATGCGGCCAGGCGCAGCCGGGGCGGAGCGACCCGCGGGACCGTCCATCGCCGCCCCGAGCGGCAGCGTGCTCCGCTGCGCGTTATTGGCCCCGTCTTGAGCCATCGTGTAGAAGGCCCGCGTCCTCTGGTTTTGCTGCACCTGCTGCGGGTTTTGCTGCGCCTGCTGTTGATTCTGATTCACCTGGTTTTGAGCCGCCTGCTGCATGGGTGGCTGCTGGTGCCGCTGGAAGTTCTTATTGGCATTCGGACCGGAGGCGCCGCCTGCCCCGGTCCCGTAGAGATACGGTGCTGTGTTCAAGGCCAGGGCTTTTTTCCGGTCAACGGACTGGCCCTTGCTTTGTGCAGCGCTGGCGAACCTCGGAGGCTCAATGGAAAACGAGTCAGAGCGACCACCGAAGGCACGTCGCTGGTTAAGTCGTTGGTTGCGAGCGACTGCTTGAACCGCGACGTAGGAATTGGGGCTAGCGGATTGACTGGGGGATGGTGGAGCTGGAAATATCATGCCGCCTATCATGGTGCCAGTGAGGGGCGTATTCTGCCCCTGGGGCTTTCCTGCCTTTCCGCCGCCCATTCCCATCATCCCCGAACCCCCGACAGGCTGGGCAGGTTGAGCGTTCAGTGCAACGGGTGGCGGAGCCGCGGCGGGCATCGGTTCGCTGGCAAGGGTGCTGGGGAGCACCTGGCGCTTGGTTCCGAGAGATTGCGGTGCATTCTGGTCCTTGTCCTTCACCGATCGGGTAATAAGCTGCGTTTGTTCTAACCCGAGCAGCCTCTGGGCGCCTGCTTCCGCCGGGGACTCAGACGTCGCCAGGTTTCTTTTCGCCGCTCGGGCAGGAGCGAAACTCTGTCGTGCCTCCGCGGCCGGGGCAGAGGCGGGGCCGGGAACCGGGGCATCGAAGACGACGAGTTCTCGACGATTGCGTTTTTGATAGGTCGTCCAGGAAACCAGGCCGACCGTCGCTCCCACGAGCAGCGTGGCGGCGATGGACAGGAGTCGCAAGTTCTGCCGCCACCAAG
>JBMFUH010000644.1:0-4503 GCA_049966735.1 Isosphaeraceae bacterium | reverse complement strand
CTCCTGGCCTGTGCGCTCATGGTCGGCGGCGTGTGCCGGATCGTCGGATCCCTGGTGCACCGCTTTCCTCACTGGGGCTGGATCTGCGCCGGCGGCGTGCTCAACCTGATCCTGGGAACCTTGATCTGGCAACAGTGGCCCCTCTCCGGCTTCTGGGTGATCGGTCTCTTCGTCGGCATCGACATGATCTTTAACGGCTGGACGTGGATCATGCTGGCACTGCGGCTGAAGCAGTTGCCCAGGCTCGGCGATTCGACAGCATGACGAGAGATTTCCGCGCCTCGAGCGGAGTCTAGCTTCCGCTCTTCGGATGAGATATAAGTACCTGTGGCTCAAGAGGGACACCCCATGAACACACGGTTCTCGCGACGAACGCTCATCCAGACCGCCGGTGCGGCGGCCCTGCCACTTCCCGCCATGGCGGCGGTAAAAGTACCCGGCCGCCGCCATGATGACTCGGAAATACCCAAGATCTGTCTCGAGCTAGGCCGCAGTGGACTGGCGGCAGGCACGCTGGACGATGCTGGGGCCCGGCGCGTCAAACAACTGGGTGTGAACCATGTGATCGCGGGCTCCCCGGGAAGAATTCCCTGGCAGGAAGACCGCCTCAAGGCACAGATCGAGCGTCTGGAAGGCTTCGGCTTGAAAGTGGGGAACATCATGATCAGTGGGTTCCCCAAAGCGATTCACGGCAGGCCGGGGCGGGATGAGGAGATCGACAAAGTCATCCAGTCGATCCGCGCGGCCGGCAAGGTTGGGCTGCCGGTCATCGAGTACAACTTCTATGCTCACCGGCTCACCGAAGGTTATTTCGAGGAAACCGGTAGGGGCGGCGCGGGGCTGACGGCGTTCGATTACAGGCGGGTGAAGGACCTTCCTCCTCTGTAACACGAAGGCACCCACTCGCTTGAAGAGATGTGGGCCAACGTCACGTACTTCCTCAAGGCGGTGATTCCTGAGGCTGAGCGATCCGGAGTGCGCCTGGCCCTTCACCCCAACGACCCTCCCGCTCCGTTGAGCCGAGGCTCGGGCCAGATCATGAGCACGCTGGCGGGCTGGAAGAGGCTGATCGACATCGTCAAGAGCCCCTCCAACGGCCTCACGTTCGACTGCGGCGTGACCCGCGAACTGGGCGAAGATCCGGTCGAGGTCTGCCGCTATCTGGGAGCGCGCGACTGCATCAACCATGTGCACTTCCGCAACGTGAAAGTGCGCAAACTGTATGAGGAGTACACCGAGGTGTTCCTCGACGAGGGGGACAACGACATGTTCCAGGTGATGAAGGAGCTGGTGCGGCAAAAGTACCCGCGATTGATCTACCCGGAACATCCCCGTGCCCTCGACTACGACCGCCAGCACCCGGGTTTCCATCCGTTCTACCCCGGCGGAGGCGGCTACGCGGCATTCGCGTTCAACGTGGGTTACACCCGAGCCATGCTCCAGGCGGCGCTGTCGTCGTGCGATTGAGAACCTCTCGAAAGAACTCGGTCGGTAACGATCACTTGACCTGATCCCAGATACGCGCATCGATAGCGGGGAAGCGAACCAAGTGTGCCAGGTTCGTCGTGGCGACGACGACTTCATCGCCAGGTTGTCCAACGAGAGCCGTCTGCCCAGCGAGGATGGCATCGGCGTCGAGTGCTTCCGGAGATGCCCTGGGGATTCCCGCCCTGCGCAGGAAGGCCCAGAACTCGGCCGCTTTGATCATCGCCTCAGTCGTCAGTGTCAGATGTTGCAGGCCGCTTTTGGGGTCGAGGGCGTAATCGAGCCTGCGCAGGCTTCCCACAGCACGAATCCGGATCAGTTCACGACGGACTTCGTAATGTGCGATCTCAAGGATGATGATGGTGGTGCCGGTCGAGGAAATGGCTTTGAGCCAGGTCAGACAGCGCGCGACATGGGGCCTGCCAGGGGGCCCGACAATCAAGCCGAGCGGCCCGCTATCTAGCAGGATAATCCGCGACATGATCAGAGCAACCCCTCAAAGAGTCTGCGGAACGGACGATGCTCGTCCAGGTCGCGCATGGCTTCTTCCCAGGCGCCGGGTGGGTCTTCGTCCGGCAGAGCTAGCATCCGCTCCACGAAGTCGGCCACGGCCTTGGCATCTTGAACCTGTGCCTCGGCCGAGATCGAGACAACGCTGCCTGAAGCATTGCTGCACGCCTGAGGATGGGACAAGATCGACTCGGGACGATTCTCGTTGGCGGTTTCTTCATCCAGGTGGTTCATCATGCTGTTCCTCCTGCTGGTGTTCACGACTATTCTGTATTTTACACACCTTCCCATCGCAAGGGCATCGGCCTCATCCAACGCGTAAACCGCGCGCAAGGGTATGTGGCCCTGGGCTATGAATACCGGGTCGGACCGATTACCGCCATGATGCGCTACCGTTACGGCGTCCTGAATGAAGATGGCGGGAAAGGGTTGACAGCTTCTCGCCCGACCGTACTCTTCACGGCTTTACGTGCTGGTGCAGAGCTGGAGCTATTCCCACCTGAACTCGGGCTGTCCATACTCGTTGGCGATCGCTGTGGCGTATGCGTATGGCAAGCCACGATGTCCGGGCAAGAGCGAGATTGAACGTCCTGTTGCTCTCCACTACCCTGCCCGGATCTGCTCCACGATCTCATTCCCGCTGCCAACGACAATCGGTCGCCATGGGCAGTCGAACTCGGGTAGCTGTGAAGCGACCGACTCATCAGCGATCAACGGACAATTGTCCCCCGGGAAGAATAACGCCACATTGCCGAGTTGCATGATTCGGTAAAGCGAGTCCCATAGTGCCTCATCTCTCAATGGTTTGCTTATGCTGACACAGGAGACCAGAGTCTGATCGCCCTTGAAGTCGCCCAGGGAAACCGGGCAGTCGAACCCCCGAGGGGATTGCCACGTTCTATCTACATCATTCTCCCAGAGCACGGCGTCTCCGAATATCTCGAGAATGGCCGACTTTGGGATCCCGGACGGCTGCTTATCAGCGAAGGCCACAAGGTATACATCAAAGCCCATCGGGTTCTCCTTGTGGGGCGCAATCGACGACAACGCCAGCCCGAGACGGTGCCACGTATACTGTCGGCGGCGCACCTCAACGGATCACCAGCCTCGACGCTCCGCGGGGCAGGTCGAAGCAGACGAGCAGATCGCCGCCCTGGCGTATGAAGGTTCCGGCGTCGAGTGAGAGCGGCTTCGCCACGGAAGCCAGGGGAACCTTCGCGCCGCTCGATTCCAAATGGATGGTCGACGGCGGCGAGTCAGCCCAACGGACTTTGATCGTGAACCGCGGGCAGGCGAAGGGGGCCTTGAGATCGACCTGCCCGGGCCCTCCCCGCTCGATGCGGGTCAGCTCGCGGGTGGCCCAGTAGCGGGCCAGTTCGCTCAGCTTCATCCAGATCAGATTGTTGTAAGCCGCGTGCAATCGCTCCACGGCCTGCTGCAGGATCTTGAACCCGACTTCCTGACCGTTGAAATAGATCCCCGGCCAGTGGCAGACCATGACGGCCGGCTCGCCGCGGGCGATCACTTCAGGCATGCGCCCGCGCTTCAGGTCGGTCGTGATGAGCCGATCCACCGAGCCGGGCGTGAGACCGTCCCAGCCGCCGAACCAGTCTCCGGTGCAGCCGATGATCGAGACCACGCACTTCGGGTCGGGGCCGTCCAACCCCGAGGCGTACTCGACCCGGGGCGCCACGCTCTCTTCATCGGTGAACAGGTCGCGGAAGTAATGGGGAATCTCGGCCTGGAAGACGTCGCGGCAGGACTGAAGCGTCGCCTGGGCCAGTTCGGGGCGAGCACGGGTGCCAAACCCGCCCGGCGTGGTGATGCCCGTGCACGGCATGCCCACGTTCTTCAAGATCCGCAAGGCGTAGCTCAGGTAATCGGCGAGCTGATCGGCCGATTTCCCCGCGCTCCAGCCCCAGTTCTCCATGAAGTCGGAGGTGCGCTTGGGATAGGGGCGACCGGTCTTCGTGTCAATAACCCAGGTGTGGCTGACCATCTCGGGATGAATGTCCCAGTCGGGGACCATCGTCGATCGGACGAGTTCCAGGCTGGCCTCGAGCTCCTTCCGAGACCAGCCGGGCAGCTCACGGTCGAGCCAGCCGACGCAGGCGGGATAGGGAATCAGGCTGTACTTTCCCTTGACCCCGTGCTCGTGGCACCACTCGCCAAACTTGCGCACAAAGCTGTCCGGAATCTCGCGCGGCAGGGTCTTCCAGGGTTGCAGATACTCCTTCGGGAAGACTTCCGCGAATTGAGGGATGCCAAAATGAGCAAGATTCACGAGGCAGGTCGCGTCGTCGATGATCAGCCCCACGGGAACGCGGTTACGGGGATTGACCACCGAGACGCCATGGGGCCGCCGAGGCGGTCTTTGCCCCGGTTCCTGAACCAGCGCGGGGACTGTCGCGGTTGCACGAGCCAGGGCCGGCGCCAGTCCGAGCCCCAGCCCCGCGGTCGTCAGAAACTGGCGGCGATTGACTGGATTCATGGTGGATTCTCCCAGGG
>JBMFUH010000643.1:0-4504 GCA_049966735.1 Isosphaeraceae bacterium | reverse complement strand
GGAGCGGATGCAAGGGCGCCCGGGTCGCGTCGATCTCGAAGAGCCGATGCAAGAGCGCCGCGGGCGTGGGCGCCTCGGCCAGCCGCATGGTCACGACCTCGTCGTACCAGAAGCTGAGCCCGCCCAGGTGCCAGAAACGGAGTCCCGCCGCCAGGGCCAGAATGATGAGCAAAACCATCATGCCGGCCCTGCGCACCGGTTCGTTCCGGCCACCGTCCGAGCCTGGATCGGAGCGAGAAAAAGCCAGGAAATCCAAGGATTCGAGCCCCTTCTGGACAACCGGAGGGATTCATCGGTCAAGTTGGCATGCCTGAGCTACGAGAACATACGACATTCCACGCCGGCACGTCGACTGGCCAATCCGTACATGATATGATGCCCGAACGGGAGCCGCCAGTGATGGAGCGGATCGACCGGAGTCGACTTCCCCGTGGGGCGGCAAGTGCGCTGTGGTGTTTCTGGGTCTCCTCGCCGAGGATACGGCAATGCCGACGACGTACAACGGGATCGGGACGCATTATTACGGCAAGAAGAACCTGTCTGTGCGGACCGCGGCTTGCCACTCCTGTCGGCGGGTCGCGAACCTGGAATCGTATGACACGCGGCTCTGGTTTGTTGTTGTGTTCATCCCTTTGATTCCGCTCGGTCGCAAGCGGATTCTCGACAAGTGCCCACTCTGCACCCGGCACTTCGCGGTCGACGCCGATTCCTTCGAGCAGTCGCGCCAGCTCGAAATTTCCGGCAGCATGGAGCAGTACCGCCGCGCTCCCACTCCCGAATCCGCGCTCCAGGCGCACGCCCAGCTTCTCGGCTTTCGCGATTTCGAGCAAGCGGCGGAGTTTCGTCAGACGATCCTGGGGCAGTTCCCCGGCCACGCGGTTCTGCGCGCCGGGCTCGCTTCTCAGCTCGACCAGTTTGCCGTCCACGGCGAGGGGGCGAAACTCTTCGAGGAGGCGCTCACGCTCCAGCCCGACCTGCCCGAAGCCCGGGTGGGCGTCGCGCGGCGGAAGATGGCCGCAGGCGAACTGGACGAGGCCCGGAAGCTGCTGGATTTCCTGGAAATCCCGGGTGCGGGACGGGATGATTCCCTGGAACCGCTCGACGTGCTGGCGGCATCCTACCAGCGCAAGGGGAGGCGCGAGGAGGCGCTGAGTCTCGCCCGGCACCTGCTCAGCGAGTTGCCCGACCTGGGCAGCGCCATGCCTTTCGCTCGTTCGTGGAGAAATCAGAGAAAGCACTGGGGAAACGGGAATCGATCCTGCCGGCCAGGCAGCTTTCCCTGCGCAGCTTCTTCCGGGGTGCGGACTCGTCGCTACCTCCCTGGCAGCGCAGGTTACTCTGGACCGGACTGGTTCTGGGGCTCGTGGCGGCGGGCCTGCTGATCAATAACGAGTACGTTCGCCGGCATCGGACGATCCACGTGGTCAACGCGTGCGGCCTGCCGATCCAGGTCAAGGTCGACGACGGGCCGCCGACATCCCTCGACGGCCAGGGCCAGCTCACCGTGACTGAGGGGCGACATCGCGTCCAGTTCAGCGGGCCGGTCCAGGACTCGGTCGACCTCGACATGAAGACCGGCTATTTCGACCGCTGGTTCAAGAAGCCCGCCTGGATTCTCAACCCGGGCGGCGAGGCGGTGCTCGACGAGATCACGCTCTATTACGCCGCACAGCCTCGCCCCTCTCAACACAGGGTGATCGCGGGCCAATCGCTGGTCGTGCGTCCCCACGTCGACTATCTCTTCGACACGCCGCCCGACAGCATCGAGATCAGCAACCGGAACAGCGAGGTGGTCAAGTCGGCCTTCCGCTGGATTCAGGGCCAGGACCGAAACGCCTTCCTCAACCTGCTGGACACGGACCGTAACGCGGGCCTCACCTTCGCCGAGGGACGATCGCGTCATTACCCCGCCGACTACCAGCTCTTGAGAGACTATGCCGAGCAAGCGCAGTCGCCGGGGCAGGATGCAGATTCGTCCCGGATCGAGACCTTCCTCAAGTCCGGGCTCAACCGGAAACCGGTCCCGGTGGAATGGCACCGCGCCTATCAGTCCGTTTGCCAGGATCATGCGCGCGACCAGGGGCTCGTCGCACTTTACGATCAATTCCTCAGCGCCGATCCCAGGAGCGCCCTCTTGCTCTACCTGCGCGGGCGAATCGACCCGGATTGGAAGCGCCGCGAAACCTGGTACCACAAGTCCATCGACGCGGATCCCGGGCTGGCCTGGCCCTGGGAAGAAAGCCCGAAGAATTGCGCCAGGCCGGATTTCCCGTTCCACCGGCTCTCTCGGCCGCCAGGGCCCTCATGGAGCCCGCGCTTGCCGAGTTCTTTCGTGAACTCGGCGAGACCTGACAACGGCAGGTGCACGCGACATGGAGCCAGCGCCACCGCCAGGCGGATGGTTGGGCCCGGCGGCAGCAACCGTTCGAGCCAGCGCAGCCGGCGACGAGTTTCCAGGCGGATCTGCTCAAACTCTGGGAGTCGGCACGGGACATGGCGACAGTCCTCGGCCCCGCCGCGGCCGAGCCACTGCTGCGCGCGGTCCTGGAGCGAGAACCGGCCCATGCCGGAGCGAGCGTTCTCTTCGGTCATTCGCGGCTGCGCGTCGGCGACGAGACCGGCGAGCGCCTGCTCTGGAGCGTCGTCGAGCAGGCCGATGAAAGTTGGATGCACGCGGCCTGCACCGCCCTGGAGCAGCACTACCAGGCCACGGGACAGACCGGGAAGCTCCGCCAGGTTCGCGCCCGCCTGGATCAATACGAGGCCGACACCCGGGAAGCCCGGCGTGAGCGGTCCACGTGAAGGGGAAGGGGAAGGGCAAGCGCGAATTCGTAGGCTGGGCATGCCCATCCTACGACTGGCGATTCAAGCTCGTTCAAGAACGGCGATCGATTGTCAAAACGCGTAAGCGACCGCGAATTCCATGAAAGCATTGGCTCAGGCGGGCTCGATGTAGCAGCGCAGTGAGCCCGTCGATCGGGCGAGCCGGGGATCGGCGCCGTAGGCGAGAACCTGGTCGCGCTTCAGCTCGGCTTTCTCCTTGTGGGTCGTGTAGACGATGGCACGACCCCGGGAATGGACTTCCCACGTCAGCTCCTTGGCCCGGGGCAGGGAATGGGCGAAGAGCTTGATCAGCATCTCGATGACGTACTCGAACGTGTGGTCCTCGTCGTTGAGAACCACCACGTTGTACGGAGGCATGCGGCGAGTCTTCGTCTCTTCCGTGACCTCCGGCTCGATGACGGTGCTGACCGATTCGTACTCACCGGACATGGCTCGAACTCCCAGAAGGCGTTGTGCGCTTCCGCTCCTCACCATTAATCTATAACCCAGTGGCCCGAGAAACGAGAGTAATCCCGCAACAACCTGAAAAGAACCAGAGGATAGGCGATGTCGGAGATGAGCCCGGGAGCGGCCTTGCGGCAGCTTCAACAGGCCCATGCGGCCCTCAAGAAGGCCCGGCAATTGATGAAGGAGGCCCGGGAACACCCCCGACTGGTCCCCGCCGTTCTCGACACCGGCTGGGAAAGCCTGGTTCAGGCGCACCGGACGATGGCCTCCATCCCTCGCGCGGCCGTCGACGAAGCCGTACTCACCCAGCAACTTTCAGTAGAGCGCTACGCCACGGCACTCCTCGTCCGCCTGCGTCGGCTGTTGAAGAAAGGTGAGCTGGGGCAGGAGGAGGATGACGAGGCCCAATTCGACCCGGATGACGAGGACAACGGCGATTGAGCGCTGAGCCCTGGTTGAGACCAACTTCCTTCCCGAACCTGCCCCGGAATTCCGGACCGTAGCCTGCCGATGCCACGTCCCGCCCGAACCCGTTCTCCCCGGCCGACGCCAGCGACAATTCCCGATCGCGGCCTCGAGCCGGAAGCCAGCTTGCCGACCGTCTCGATCCGGGCCGCCGGCACGCATCCGTTCGTCTTTCGCAAGATGATCATCGGCCCCAAGGGTGCCAGTCTGCCCAACCCCGGCGACCTCGTCCGGGTCGTCGACCGGGACGGGCAAGCCCTGGGTTTCGGCCTCTGGAATCCGCGTTCCCAGATCAGCCTGCGGATGCTCTGGCGCGAGGCCCAGCCGCCGGGACGGGAATTCTGGAACCACCAGATCTCCCGGGCCGTCGAGCTCCGCGTCGGCACCCTCCGCCTGGACCAGGAGACTAACGCCTACCGCGTCATCCATGCGGAGGGCGATGGGCTCACCGGACTGGTCGTCGACCGCTTCGACGACGTCCTCTCGGTCGAGGTCTTCAGCCTGGGAATCTACCAGCGCATCGGACCGCTCCTGGAACTCTGCGCCGAGCGTCTGGGTACGAAACACTTCCGCGTTCAGGTCGACGAGCGCGTTGCGCTCCAGGAGGATTTTCCGGGCCGTCTTCTGGCCAGCCCCCAGCTTCCGCCCCGAGTCACCATCACGGAACACGGCATCCGCTACCGCATTCATTTCGACGAGGGGCACAAGACCGGCTTCTTCTGCGACCAGCGTGACAACCGCCGCGACC
>JBMFUH010000642.1:0-4510 GCA_049966735.1 Isosphaeraceae bacterium | reverse complement strand
GAACAACGCCAACTTAATGCTCGACGAGCCGCCATTGATTGTCAGAATGCTTGGGTTAGTTGATTTCATTGATGATTCCTTCCTCAGGTGACCAGGACGCCGCCGACATTCACAAACATGCAGATGATTGCAATCGCTTTATCCATCGTCTTTTCTCCTGTCGATAGAATCATCGTTGCCACAGGATTCGTGCATATTCCTGTGGGATCGCAACTCCTTCGTGGCGCGGTATTATTCGAGCCGTATAGTCTAATACCGGGCGGGCGGCAGATACAACGGCATTATAAACGTAGCCGCCAGACGCGTCGGTCAGTTGGCGAACTCGCTTCATCTCCTGACGTACTGGGGCGCTGCCGTTTAAGCCATCGGCGTAAAGCTCTAGCATCACGGCATCCGGGTCAATGCCATTGAGATAGACCTGAACATCAAATTCATGTCGCTCGCCACGAGTTTCAACCTTCACTTCGCCGAAGCGCAGCATGGCCCATTTCTGTTCCAAAGCGTTCCGCCAATCGAGCATTTGCTTACCGATTACCCCCTTATTGGCAGCCCGTTCACGGTAGGCAGCGGCAGCCGGGATGTAGTGGTCTTCAGTGTATTCGCGTACAGCGCGATTGGCGGAGAATCGGGATGTGAGACGAGCCATGCTTTCTCGCATCCGATTGACCCATGCGGTGGGAATGCCGCTCTCGTCTCGGGTATAAAACTCCGGGATCACCTCTCTCTCGAGCAGATCATAGAGAGAGTCAGCTTCGAAAGCGTCC
Source organism: Isosphaeraceae bacterium (assembly GCA_049966735.1). Taxonomy (GTDB): domain Bacteria; phylum Planctomycetota; class Planctomycetia; order Isosphaerales; family Isosphaeraceae; genus Aquisphaera. The sequence goes on along the minus strand of JBMFUH010000642.1, from coordinate 3,746 downwards.
CATGCGGGATCGTCGCCATGATCCTGGCCATCCCCCAACGCCCACCCGACTTCAGGGGTATATGCTTCGACCCACCAGCCGTCCAATTCCGAGAGATTGACGCCCCCATTTACGAGCACCTTCATACCGCTTGTTCCACATGCTTCCCAAGGTCGCCGTGGTGTGTTGACCCAGACGTCCACGCCCTGCACGAGGCGCTCCGTTAATAGCATGTCGTAGTCACTCAAAAAGATCACATGGGGGCGGGCTTCGGGCCGCCGAATGAAATTTATCCATTCATGGATCAATGCCTGTCCATCCTGGTCTGCTGGATGAGCTTTGCCGGCGATGATGAGCTGCGCCGGGCGCTGAGGATTGGTCAACAGACGAAGTAGTCGCTCTGGGTCGTGCAGCAGCAGGTTCGGCCTCTTGTAGGTCGCGAAACGGCGCGCAAAGCCCAGTGTCAATGCGTTGGGATCGAATAAATGTTTCGCCCCCTCAACCGCTTCGTGAGACTGACCGGAGGTGGGCATTTGACTAGACAATCGCTCACGAGCGAAGTTAACAAGGGACTTTCTGGAAGCGGTGCGGAATTCCCAGAGCCTAGAGTCGGCGAGATTGACCATCCTGTGCCCAACGGTCTCCGTAGACCCCAACCAGCGGCCCTTTCCACAGGTGTCTGTCCATAGATCGTCAGCCTCCGCAGAGTCCCAGCTCGGCACATGGACCCCGTTAGTTACATGCCCAACCGGGACTTCATCCGCGGGCCAGTTAGGGAATAGAGGCTCAAAGATGTTCCGGCTGACCTTCCCATGCAATTGACTTACGCCATTTATTGCTCCGCTCCCCCGGATCGCCAGATAGGCCATATTGAAACTCTCCGACGCGTCGTTTGAGTCTCGGCGGCCAAGGGCCAACAAATCATGGAGCGATATGCCGAGCTTCTGCTCCGCATAACCACCCAGGTATTGCTCGATGAGGGCGGGAGCGAAACGGTCAAAGCCGGCGGCCACCGCCGTGTGAGTAGTGAATAGGTTCCCCGCTCGAGTGACTGCCAGAGCGACTTCAAAAGGCTGCTTGGTCTCTTTCATGAAACTGCGGGCACGTTCCAACACCGCAAAGGCCGCATGTCCTTCATTCAGATGACAGACTTCTGGCTTGACGCCAAGCGCTACCAGGAGTCGCCATCCCCCGATCCCGAGGAGCAGTTCCTGTTTGAGCCGCAGTTCCGGCCCGCCTCCATATAGTTCGCTGGTGATGCCTCGGTGAGCGGGGAAATTCGCCGCGTCATTGCTGTCCAGCAGGTAAAGCTTCACTCTGCCGACCTGTACCTGCCAGGCGCGCAGCCAGACCGAGTAACCGGGTAGGGCAATCTCCAACCGCAACCACTCGCCGTTCGCCTGGCGCACAGGCGTGATCGGCAACTGTCCGGGGTCGTTATACGGGAAGAGCGCCTGCTGCGCTCCGTCCTTGTCGATCACCTGGCGAAAATAGCCCTGTTGGTACAACAATCCTACGCCGACCACCGGCACACCTAGATCACTGGAGGCTTTGAGCTGATCGCCGGCTACATTGCCAAGCCCGCCGGAGTAGATGGGCAAAGCTTCACTCAACATAAATTCCATGCTGAAATAGGCGGCGCAGGTAAGAGGACCCTGCGAATGATTCTGCTGAAACCAGGCGGCCGACTCCATATCTTGCCGCCTGGTCTTCACGAGGCTATCAACGTTTTTACGAAAAATGGGGTCGGCCATCACGCTCTCGATCTGGTCGCGCGAGACCGTCTGCAGGACAACCCAAGGATTTTGTGTCAATTGCCATAATTCCGGATCAAGCCGCCGCCACACTTCGTCGGTAGCGTGATTCCAGGACCAACGCATGTCCAGAGCAAGCTCCGCCAGGGAATCGAACCCTTCAACTTCCGTGGGTAGAAGGGTGTATATCGGATGGCTAGCACGTGTTTGTTTGATCATAGTTTGTCCTCCAAGTTTGTTCTGGACCGGATCTTTCAATGCGTAAGCTGGGGTTACCCTGGTTATTCCGAACCTTCTTGGCTTCGCTTATTGTCTGCCAATAAAGTATTGACTATACGTGACATTTGCTCCGCTCCGGTGACGCCGCCAAAGCCTCGCTGACAATCGTCTGGGCTTCCTCCAGGATGCGACGGAGATGACCCGATCCCCGGAAGCTCTCCGCATAAATCTTGTAGATATTCTCGGTCCCTGACGGACGCGCAGCGAACCATCCGCTCTCGGCCACCACTTTCAACCCGCCGATGGGAGCGCCGTTGTCCGGCGCGTGGGTGAGGATGGTCTGGATTTTTTCGCCGGCAAGCTCGTTGAGCTTAACCTGCTGGGGAGAGAGTTTCGCCAACAGTTCCTTTTGATCGGGAGTGGTCTGCGCCTCAACGCGGTCATAGGCAGGCTCCCCGAACTCGCGCGTGAGTTCGTGATAAATTTCGCCGGGATCGCGGCCCATGCGGGCGGTGATCTCGGCCGCCAGCAAAGCTGGGACAATTCCATCTTTGTCCGTCGTCCAAACGGCGCCACTCAGGCGGCTAAATGTGGCCCCCGCGCTCTCTTCGCCACCGAACCCAAGCGAACCATCGAGCAAGCCGTCAACGAACCACTTGAATCCAACCGGGGCCTCGAATAGCTTCCGGCCAAGCTTCGCCACGACACGATCAATCATCTGGCTGCTCACCACCGTCTTGCCGACTGCCGCTTCCTTGCGCCACTTCGGTCGGTGTTGGAAGAGGTAGAAGATGGCGACGGAAAGGTAGTGATTGGGAGCAAGCAATCCCCCGCTCCTGGTGACAACCCCGTGCCGGTCGTGGTCAGTGTCGCAGGCAAAAGCGATATCGAAGCGATCCTTCAGGCCGATTAACCTTTGCATCGCATAGGGTGAGGAAGGGTCCATGCGGATCTGGCCATCCCAATCCACAGTCATAAAACGGAAGGTCGGATCGACGGTGTCGTTGACTACGGTGAGGTTCAAACCGTAGCGCTCGGCAATCGGCCCCCAGTAGTGAACCCCTGCGCCGCCAAGCGGATCCACTCCCAGGCTGATCTTCGCGTCGCGAATGGCGTCCATGTCGATCACATTGATTAGGTCGCTAACGTATGCATTGAGATAGTCGTGTCGGTGTGTCGTAGAGGAGCGAAGAGCTTTCTCATAAGGAACTCTTTTCAAGCCCAGAAGGCCATTTTCGAGAAACTCGTTCGCCTTCGCCTCGATCCAGGATGTGACGGTGGATTCCGCTGGCCCGCCGTTTGGTGGATTGTACTTGAAGCCGCCATCATGGGGCGGATTATGGGAGGGCGTGATCACAATGCCGTCAGCTAGCCCTGTCTTACGCCCACTGTTGTACGTGAGGATAGCATGCGAGATGACAGGTGTCGGAGTATATTCTTCCTTCTCCGCGAGCATGACTTCCACCCCGTTCGCCGCCAGCACTTCCAGAGCAGAGGCAAGGGCCGGCACAGAAAGAGCATGCGTGTCCATACCAAGGAACAACGGGCCATCGATCTTCTGTTGCTCACGATAGAGGCAAATAGCCTGAGTGATGGCGAGAATATGCCATTCGTTAAAGGACTTTTCGAGTGCGGATCCTCGATGCCCTGATGTCCCGAACGCAACCCGTTGTTCCGGGGCCGAAGGGTCAGGAGCCTCAGTATAATAGGCTGTGATCAGTCGAGGCACGTCAACCAGCATCGATATCTCGGCCGGCTTTCCTGCAAGGGGACTCACTTTCATGGCGCTCCTCT
>JBMFUH010000641.1:0-4526 GCA_049966735.1 Isosphaeraceae bacterium | reverse complement strand
ACGCGTACGCCTACAGCATGCGAGGCCATACCTGGTTCAGCAAGCAGCAGTACGACAAGGCGATCGCCGACTATAACGAAGCCATCCGGCTCGATCCCAAGGACGCGTACGCCTACAGCATGCGAGGCCATACCTGGTTCAGCAAGCAGCAGTACGAAAAGGCGATCGCCGACTTCATAGAGAGCATTCGACTCGACCCGAAGGATGAAAGCACCTACATCAGTCGCGCCATGGCGTGGGCCCTCATGCACGAGCCGAGAAAGGCGATTGCCGACCTTGAGAAAGCCATACGGCTTCGCCCTGACGATGCGCGAGCCCATCATTTCCTCTCCGGCGAATTGACGATGCTGCCGGGCGGCACACGAGCGGACCACGAAAAAGCAGTCGCCCTGGCCCGGCGAGCTTGCGAGTTGACCGGGTGGAAGGATCCTCTCCACCTGGAAGCCCTCGCCGCAGCCTACGCCAGCCTGAAGGACTACGACAGCGCCATCGAATGGCAGAAGAAGGCGAACCAGCTCTTCACAGATCCTCATTATCGCGAGATGGGTGAGAAAATGCTCAAGCTCTACGAGAAGCTGAAAGAAGGGAGCGAGAGACTGAAAGAGCTGAGAATGCGACTGGACAAGTTCGACGCCGACAGGGTGTGAATCAAGGATTGCCGGAGAGTGAGCGTGAATCTGTTTGCCCGCGTCGTCGCTTCCCTGTGCCTGATGGCCACTGCCGTGTTCTGCTCGGTTCAATTGCAGACCTACGCCGAACTGGCCCTCAAGGGACAATGGCTCCTTCGTGTGGTTTTCGGCCTGGCCGGCTCGGCCTGTCTGCTGGGGATCGTCATGCTCGCTCTCCCCAGGGAGCGAGAACCTGACCCGCGCGATCTACTCGAGGTTCGATCACGATGAGATGGCAAGCCCGCGTGCTCGCCGCGTTGATTCTGCTGGGACTCGCCGGTCTCTGCGTTCAAGGCTTGCTGGCGACCTTCACGCCCCAGTTCCAGGGAAGATGGGGCACCCGCCTGGTCTGCCTGTTCACCGGTTCGGCCTGCCTTCTGAGCAGCGTGTTGCTCTTGCCGCCCCATAAGCCGAAAGCGTGACAGGATATCGGTCTCACCCCAGCCCCAGCTTGCTCGCCAGGCCGATGCGCTGGAGCTTGCCGGTGGCGCCCTTGGGAATCTCCGTGAGGAAAACCACCTTGCGCGGGACCTTGAAATCGGCCAAGTGCCGGGCGGCGAACTCGCGCACCTCTTTCTCGGTGAGGCTCATTCCCTCGCGCAAGACGACCGCGGCTGCCACGTCCTCGCCCAGCTTGTCGTGCGGGATGGCGAAGGTCACTACCTGCTGGATCGCCGGATGATCCATCAACACCTCGTCCACCTCGCGCGGGGAAATCTTCTCGCCCCCTCGATTGATGATCTCCTTGAGCCGGCCAGTGATCGTGACATACCCCTCGGCGCTCATCATTCCCTGGTCCCCAGTTCTGAACCAGCCGCTGGAGAATGCCTCGGCGTTGGCCTTGGGGTTGCTCTCGTAGCCGCTGGTCACGCTCTCACCGCGGATGACGATTTCACCGGTCTGGCCCGCGGGAAGCAGGTTTCCTTGCTCGTCCATGATGGCGACCTCGGGCCCTGCGGCCAGGCCCACCGTGCCCGGAATACGCTTGCCGGGAGGCAGGGGGTTGCTGGCCATCTGGTGCGAGGCCTCGGTCATGCCGTAAGCCTCGATGAGGGGCGCGCCGAAGGTTGCCTCGATGGCCTCGATCACCTGCGGCGGCATCGACGACGACGACGAGCGGACGAACCGGAGCGGATTGGCGGCGATCACCTCGCGATGCCCCGAAGCGCGGGCGAGGATCAACTGGTGCATCGTCGGCACGGCCGTGTACCAGCTCGGTCGGGCCTCGTTCATCCACGAGAAGAACTTGAGCGCATTGAAGCCGGGCGTACAGAAGACGAGACCGCCCGCCTCAAGCGGTGCCAGCAACCCGGCCATCAGGCCGTGAATGTGAAAGAGCGGCATCACGCAGAGCCCGCGATCCTCCGCCGTCAGCCGGAGCGTCGCGCGAATGCCGCGGGCCGAGGCTGTCAGGTTGCGCTGGGTGAGCGGAACGAGCTTGGGCCGCGAGGTCGTTCCCGAGGTATGGAGCACAAGCGCGACGTCCGAGGGCGTCGCGAAACCGCCCGCGCTTGCCTTCCCGGCTGGCGACGAGGCCGCGACAAGGTCAAACGCCCCCGCGCCATTCACGGGTCTGGGCACCAGCTCAAGGATCGCGATGCCCAGCCGCCGGGCCACCTCGATCGCGGGCGACGAACTTCCTCCGAGAACGATCAGGGCTTTCGCCTTGAGGTCGGTGAGGTAAAACTCGAACTCCTCGGCGCGATAGGCTGGATTGAGCGGCGCGGCGGTCGCCCCGGCGGCCACGCTGACGAACGCTGCCGCCATCTCGGGGCCATCGGCCAGCACGAGCGCGACTCGGTCGCCTCGACCCACGCCAAAACCGCCCAGCGTCTCGATGGTCCGCTCGACCTGCCGGCGCAGCCCGGCATAGGTAAGATGCCGCACGCCTGGCGCGGCGAGAGCAGGGGCGTCGTCACGGCCGTTCTGAATCAGGTTGTTGATCGTCGGTTCCATGGCATGAGGTCTCCGTCAAATTGCTTCGATCTTCAACCGGCCCTTCTCGTTGTGCAGCGTCTTGGCCAGCAGGCTGACCATGGCGTAAACGGCGTCGAGGTGCGGCGTGGGGGTTGCGGTGATCCGGCCCAGTTCGACCACCGCGCCCACGAGGGCCTCCAGTTCCAGCGCCCGACCGTGTTCCACGTCCTGGAGCATCGAGGTCTTGTGCTTGCCAACCGCCTCGGCCCCCTTGATCCGCCGCTCGATGGAGACGCGGAACGTCGCGCCCAGCTTCTCGCCGATTTGCTGGATCTCCTCCATCATACGGGTCACGAGAACGCGGGTGAGCGGAAACCGGCAGATGTCTTCGAGGGTTGCATGGGTCAAGGCACTGATCGGGTTGAAGCTGGCGTTGCCCCAGAGCTTCAGCCAGATCTCGGATCGGATGTCGGAGATCACTGGAGACTTGAAACCCGCCCGGCGAAAGAGGGCCGAGGTCCGCTCGACGCGCGGCGTCTTCGAGCCGTCCAGCTCGCCGACCGAGAGGCGATCGCCCTCGATCTGGCGGATCACGCCCGGGGAGACGATCTCCGAGGCCGGGTAAACCACGCAGCCGATCACGCGGTTGACGTCGATGCTGGCGGCGATCAGCCCGCCGGGGTCGACCGCCTCGATCCGCGTTCCCTGGCGCGGGCCCTGGCGGTTCAGGAAATACCACCAGGGAATGCCGTTCTGCATCGTGACGATGACAGACTCCGAGCCCAGCAGGCTGGGAATCTCGCCGGCCAATGCCGTGAGCTGGTGGGCCTTCATCGCCAGGATGACGACGTCATGCACGCCGGCCTCGGCAATCCGGTCGGTCGCGGAGAGCGGACCGGTGCGCAGCTCGGTGCCGTCTTCGAGGACCAGCCGGATGCCGGTCTCCCGGAACGCCTGGAGGTTCGCGCCTCGGCTGATGAACGTGACTTCTTCACCAGCCAGAACGAGCCGAGCCCCGAGCATGCCGCCGATGGCCCCGGCGCCGACGATACAGATCTTCATGATCGCGTCCCTTGTCATCGCGGTCTGGTCCATCGCATCATGGCAAGACGGCGGTGGAAAAGGCAACCCCGCGGCGCATCACGAGGAACGGGCCGCCCGGAGCGGGCGGTTTGACCATGCTCACGATTGCCCAGGTTCTGGAGCTGGCCACCCAGCACCGTCTCGCGGGGCGGCTGGCGCGGGCGGAACAGTTGTGCCATGAGGTGTTGCGGGTCGATTCGCGCAATGCGAAAGCGATGCTGTTGCTGGGAGTGCTCGCCCAGCAGGCGGGCCGGGGCGATCTGGCCGTCGAGTACCTCAGCCAGGCGTCGCGAATCGAGCCGGACGATGCCGAGACACACTACAATCTGGCGAACGCCCTGCTGAGGCTGGGCAGATCGGAGGAGGCGGCAGCCAGCTTCGAGCGGGCCTTGCGGATCAAACCCAGCTTCGGCGAGGCGCAAAGCAACCTGGGCATCGCACTGCTCCAGCAAGGGAAGGCGGCGGCGGCGGTCGCCTGCTTTGAGCGGGCATTGCTTCAAAGGCCGGATGATCCCCAGGCGCAAAGCAACCTGGGCGTCGCGCTACTGCGGCAGAAGAGGCCGAAGGAGGCCGCGGCACGATTTCAAGAGGCCCTCCGCAAAAGGCCGAACGTCGCGGAATTGCACGCCAATCTCGGGATGGCGCTGGCGGAACAGGGCAATCTCAAGGAGGCGGAAGCCTGCTACCGCCAGGCGCTGCGGCTGAAGCCGGATGATGTGGCCGTTTACAGCGATCTGGGCGCGACGCTGGCGGAACAGGGCAATCTCAGCGAGGCCGAAGCGTGTTACCGGCAAGCTCTGCGCCTACGGCCGGATTACGCCGAGGTGCACACGAACCTGGCCTATGCCTGTCTGCTGC
>JBMFUH010000640.1:0-4534 GCA_049966735.1 Isosphaeraceae bacterium | reverse complement strand
GAGATACTTTCTCCTTTTTTTTATAATAAAAAAGAATAAGGGAATAGGACGTGGTAAAGAAAAACATAGAAAGTAATCCCAAAGTATGTCCACCCCCACCCCCCATGTCCACCTCTCCTGCACAAGGGTTCACATTGCTTGCACATGATTACCCGTGGGCACACGAGCTCACTCTCTCTGCTCACCCCATCTCCCCCCTACCCCGTGGATTCTTTGACACCCTCTGCCCACTCGGAAACCCGAAGGGATTGAGCGAAGAACATCTTGGCGAGTGGACGGCGGAAACCCTAGATAAAGGCAACCAAGCAAAGGAGCTTACATGACCAAGCCGAAGAAACCCGCCGATACCCAGAGCAAGAAACCGAGGAAGTCCACACTTCCCGCCAAGGCCGCACCCGAGAAGCCGAAGCAACCTTTGACACGTCGTCCGTGGTCGCTCACCCCAGAACGGCTCAACACGATGGCGAAGATCGCCAATCCCGAGAACGAGACGAAGGAGGCACTATTGACCCGTGGTCTTCAAGCGGGGATGCCCGTGGCCATCGCCTTGCAACTGGCGGGCATCGACAAGAGGGTTTACGCCGAATGGCTCCAACGTACCAAGAACCCAGACCAGTTGGAGAAGTATCCAGAGCTAGCCGAGTTCCAGCGGATCGCCCAACAAATCGAAGCCCGCAACTATCTTTTTCACCTGGAGAACATCAAGGCGTTGGCGAGCGGGGAGCGTACCAAGGGATGGTTCGCCGCATCGTGCTGGTATCTCGAAAGACGGCTCCCCGATTACTTCGCCTTGAAGCGTCAGACCTTGAACACCGAAGTAAACATCGATGTGAAAGCCGTCATCCGTGACAGCGAACAAGCCGCCATCGATTACGCTCGGATCGCAACTCAAGATGAGCCGATCACGGTACCGGTTGTCCAGGAACCACCGACCGAGCAAGGCGAGTTAACCCCATGAAACGCAATGGTCTGGATGAATCAATGAACCGAGATGGTGGCGTCTAGCATGGACGCCACTATTCCTTTTTCACCATCACCATAAAAGTATACTTACTCGATCAGCATAGTAGGATATCATATGAGTAATTGAGCATGCGATCTTGTGATGATCGCATCATCTGCTACAACGAGCAAGGCGACTTAACCACAAGAAAACACACAGATCGGCATGTGTTAATACTTGAAACATCCGTCCCGAGGGATGGATTAAAAATCAACACATGAATATGAAATCATCCCTTGCTCCTCGCAATCCAGGCCGCCGTCGATGTAGCCCGTCCCCTCATTCTCGTGATCTGTTCTTGTCCATGCTTCAACTCCCGTTTCAGGGTCGATACTTCGACGTTTCGACCGTCCAGGATGCGATATGAGCCGTCCCCACGCCACGGGTCGATAGATCAGACGTTCTCATCGTCCATCGTCGCCACGGGGCTTGTGAGCACCCTCGCCGAGATTGCATGGATGGCGATCGGACGTTCATGCCATGCGTCCCCCCCCGTGGACTCTTCGCCCCGATCCGACCCGCCATGCCGTCGAAATCCAACACGTCCCCAACCCCGCCAGTGACAACCGGAACTATGGCGGCTATCATGGCGTTTATGGCGGATATACACTAACCTTGTCCACTACATGCATCGGCGGGGGCTTGTGAGAGCTTTTCGCCATAACCCCTTCTGGGGACAGATTACCGAAGGTGGGACTTGAACCCACACGGGTGTTACCCCACCGGATTTTGAGTCCGGCGCGTCTGCCATTCCGCCACTTCGGCGCGGGTCGTCATTCAAGGATGCCCTGAAGAGCCAACGCTGTCAACCCCCCGCGCGTGTCTCTTTGGTCCACGCGGGCTCCAGCGGAGAAGGAAGAACGAGATCATTCTGGCCCCAGCCGCGGCAAAACTCAACGCCGGAGCATGAGCATCGCCAGACCCATGATCACGCCGGCCACCGCGAGCACCATCCTCGGTTCCCAGGGAAGAACCCGGAACCAGGACCGAAACTGCTGATTACACGTCTCGTTCAGGTCGTGCAAACTGTCCCGCGCTCGGTCCAGGATCGGCGTCCGGGCCTCGGCCGAGATTCCCATGAACTCCTTCCAGTTGGCCACGCAGACCGCGCCTCCTTCCAGGGCGAGAGGACCAAGCCCGAGAACCAGAAACACAACCAGAAGGAAGAGCGGCCAACGTGACCGGGGACGCTCCTCATGGATCTCGTGACCAAGCTGAATAACCGCTTTCCGCATTGCTCTCTCCCAGGTCTGTTTACTTGGCTATGAGTGTCTTGGCAATCTGGATTCCGGCGGGGCCGACCAGCACCACAAAGACCCCTGGGAAAATAAAGAGAATCAGCGGGATCATGATCTTGACCGCCGTCTTGGCAGCCCGCTCCTCGGCGAACTGACGCCGGCGCAGCCGCATCGCGTCGGATTGCACGCGGAGCGCGGAGCCGATGCTCGAGCCGAAGCGCTCGGCCTGGATGATCACCGCGGCCAGCGACCGCATGTCCTCCACTCCGGTCCGCAGGCCCAGGTCGCGGAGCACGTCCTTGCGGGACCGGCCATACTGGAGCTGGAAGTTGGCGATGGCGAATTCCTCACAGAGCACGGCGCACGAGCTGGACAGCTCGCTGGTCACCCGGCGCATCGCCGCATCCAGGCCCAGCCCGGCCTCGACGCAGACGACCATCAGGTCCAGGGCGTCGGGCAGCCCCAGGAAAATCGCCTCCGAGCGCTTCTTCTTGCGGCTGTCCACGATAAGCCCAGGCAGGTAGAATCCCAGCCCCCCCGCCAGCGCGCTGTAGGTGAATGCGTTGACGGTCAGGCCGTACTTCAGAGCCATGATCGGAAAGGCGATCGCCAGCCCCAGCAGCATCAAGATGAGCTTGGCGCCGTAGAAGATGGCGACCGCGTTTTCGTTGCGAAACCCCGCGTTGAGCAAGGTGAGCCGCGCCTTGCTCAGCTCCGCCTCGTCGGAAGGACGCAGCGACTGGCCCAGCTTGTTGGCGGCCCTGGCCATCTGGGCCTGGATGCGTTCCTGGCGCTTGGTGGCCTGTTCCTCGACCTCCTTGCGCCCGATGGTCGGATTCATCATCCGGCGGAGCCGAGCCTCAGCGCTTCCGTTGCCACGATCGGCCATGGCCGTGAGGATTCCCCAGACTCCCAGGGTGATGGTCAGGAAGGCGACGAACGGCACCAGCGTTTCCGGTGACAGGGACATGACTCAATTACACCTTGATTGCCACGATCTTGTTGATCATCCAGGCGCCCAGCAATTGCAGCGCCCCGGTGATCACGAGCATCTTGGTTCCGACCGACGTCGTGAAAAGGGGGCTGATGTAGTTATAGTTCGAAAACGAGAGGAAGGCGAGCAAGCCCGGCGGCAGGGCCAAAAGCACGATGCCGGAGAGCCGGCCCTCGGCCGTCAGCGCCTTGACGTGGCCCAGCAGTTCGTAGCGCTGGCGGATCAGGCGGCCGATCTTGTCGAGCACCTCGGCCAGGTCGCCGCCCGTGGCCCGCTGAATGATGATGGCGATCACGAAGAACCGCACGTCCATGACCGGGATCCGGTCGGCCAGGTTGCGGAGCGAAAGTTCGATGGGGATGCCCAGGTTCTGCTCCTCGAAGACGCGGCCGAACTCGTCGGCGATCGGCCCGCGCATCTCCTCGGAGACGAGGTGCAGCCCGGAGGCTAGGCCGTGCCCGGCGCGGAGAGCGCGGCTGATCAGCTCGACGGCCTCGGGCATGGCGTCGACAAACTTCTTGATCCGGCTTTGCTTGCGCCGCAAGAGCCAGAGAAAGGGAAGCGCGGCCAGGAAAACGGCGGCCGGAGGGATCGCGTAGATCGGCAGGTGAAACACGATGCCGAACACCAGTCCCAGCACTCCCAGGCCGATCACCAGCGCCATGAACGAGTTGAACGTGAGGTTCACGTCGGCCTGTTCATAGAGGAGGTTGAGGTTCTCCGGGTTGGGCACGAGCTTGGCCCAGACGGACCCGCCGCGGAGGTTGATGGCGGTGGGCCGCAAGAGGATTCCCTTGGCCAGCTCTGCCCGCTTCCGCTTGGACGAGGAGCCCGTGAGTCCCTCGAGCCGTTGCTCGGCGATCTTGCCGAACGAGCCGGACATGATCAGGCCCATCGCGCTGACGAGGACGATCACCACCACCCCGACCAGCATGGACAGGAACATCGGGTTATCAGTCATGTCCCTTACTCCGCGTTTCTGGCGCCCTGATAAGAAACTATCTGAGAACGGTCGTAACCCCTTATTTTTCCAGGCATTCGGGACGTCGAAACGGCGTTCTCGGATAGTTTCTAAGCCATCGATCGTTCAGTCTTTCATGAGAATACGTTGGCGGAAGAGGTCCGGCGGCATCGGCCAGCCCGATGATTCCAAGCGGTCCATGAACGTGGGGCGAATACCGGTGCAGATGAACTCGCCGAACGCCCGGCCGTTGCCGTCGACGCCGGACTGTCGGAAGGCGAAGATCTCCTGCATGATGATCGTGTCGCCCTCCATGCCGACCACCTCGGAGATGCTGG
>JBMFUH010000639.1:0-4534 GCA_049966735.1 Isosphaeraceae bacterium | reverse complement strand
CGATTCCACCACGGCCAAAGCCTCCAAGTACCGCTCGTTGGCGGACTGCGACAACTCGCACCGCCGGTGCAGGTCGGCCACCCCCTTGCGTAGTGCAGGACAATCGGTGTCAGTTCGTTGAGAAAACTGGAATGACACGCAATGCCGCGGTGATCAGCCGGACCGGCTCATCTTATCCAAGACTGCGGATCGCCTCGATAGCTCGGCTCTTGGCCGCTGAGGGATTAGAGCGGTTTGCAGTCGGCTTGCGCACTCATTGAATATCGTAGGGTCCGCTGTGCGGACCAATTGCTCTGGCCGTCGGTCCGCACAGCGGACCCTACGGTGAGCGATCGACCCGAAAACCGCTCTAATCAGAGCCGTGTCGGGCTTGGCGTGCCCCAGGGTAACCTGAGCTGCCTCAATCCCGGCAACCTCCTTGGCCGAGTCGCGAACGCATGACGCAGCGCGTTGGGACTCCAGGGAGGGTCAATCCCGGCTCGTTTGCAGGCACGACGAACGACCTGCTGAAATACCGCGCGGCTGTAGGACCAGCCGGGCGGCCATTTGCCGTTCAGTCGCTTTCCCTGTCGCTCGTCCACGCGACGGGGGAGAAGATCGGCTCGTCAGGCGATTCCGGTCGCAACCACGGCGTAAGAACCTGCTGCGCGGTCTTGCCAATCGGGATCTCTCGGGTATGTCCCCACGTCGCTGTCTTGTGCTTCTCCAGCTTGGCAAACCAGACGTCGCCAGACTGGTCAATCATCCCGGTCGTCAACGAGGCGATCTCAGCAGGCATCGCTCCAGTGTGCCAGCCGAACAAGACCATCGCCCGGACCATCTCGGGAAGAAACGGCAGGGTGGCTTCCACGACCTCCCAGGTGACAGGCAGCTTAGGTCTCTTTGCTACCGCGGCCCGGCATGAGCGATTCGACCGTGTTGAGTCGGTCGAGAACCCTCGTCTCGATCAGCTCGTAAGAGCAAGCCCACGGGAAGAACCGCTTGATCCGCATGACACGTGCATTGATGGTATTCCGGCCCAACCCTTCCTCGATCCAGTGATTGCGAAGCGTGCGGAGTTGCATCGGGCCGGAATCGCACATCGGCATGTAACCGAACCGCTCACGCATCGGCCGGATGGCTTCTTGGAGGTTGCTTACCTCCCGGCTCTGGTAATAGCGCTCGGCCCGCGCCTTGTACTGAACCACCGCTTCCGCGATGGTAAGCATCTGCCGCGCCACAACGGGCAGCGGTTCGTTGACTGGTTTTGACTGGTTTCCCCACTCGGCAACGGTTCGCCGATAGGCTTCCTTGCTCTTGGGGCTGTTGTAGGACCCAGGTACACGGTCTTGCCACCGATGTAGACCATCGCCCGATTGGTGGCCTTGTGGTGGCAATAGCGGGGCGGGCGATTGGTGAGGCGGAGCATGATTTCTCCCCCTTTCTGCCGTCAAAACCGGAGCTTGCGCCGCCAAACCGGTCCTGACAGGTTTCTAAACCCGTCAGCGCATTCCAGATATAAACCAATCAGGCAGTCAAGAGGAGCGAGTTGGAGGTTTGATTTACAGGCTTTTCCAAGAGCGGGCGAAGGGATTCGAACCCTCGACGTCCAGCTTGGGAAGCTGGCATTCTACCACTGAATTACGCCCGCGATTTCACCATCAAGACAAGCCGTCGTACTGCCGCTGCCGATGAAGGTCTGAACTCGATGAATCATCTCGACCACACCAGGGTAACAGCAAGCTCATTCGGCTGCAACATGAGACAGAGGCTCAGCCGACTCGAGGCTATTGAAAGAGTGCCTTCGAGTGTCGATACCATGAAACGAGCGAAGCGGCTTATGGTCCGATTGACGAACGACGCTCTTGAGGCAGAGGCTCATGAAACACATCTCCTGGCTTGCCCGGTTGGCGATTGTGATCTGGCTGGCCTGGCTGGGGCTGATCGTGTTGCTCTTCGCGATGCTGAAGCGGAACGTCTGGCATCCCCATTTTCTGCCGGCGACGGCGCTGCTCGGCGCGCTCTTGACGGCCGCGCTGGCGCATGCTCGCTCGCGGCAGGCGGATCGCTGGAATTGCTTGCCCGCGGGAGCCCGAAAACCATATAAAGGAGGTAGACCCTTTGTACTCACTCGCTGAGAGGACTTTGCCGACGATGGCGACCGCGGAAATTGACTCGGAGACCCACGATTGCGGACTTGGTGAGCTGGTCCTCCGCGTGAACGACCACCCCGAGGTGCGGCTCAAGCTCTTGGCCGAGGTCTCGCAGGCGCTTGAGACTTGCACGCGGACGACTCCCAAGCACTGTGCAACCCTGGCGGAAAAAGTGGAGCGCTGGCGATACCAGCTCCTGAACCATTACGCCGGCCACCTGACCAACGATCAGCTCGAACTCATCGAGCGGCTGGACCTGCTGGCCCGCCAGTTGAGTTCGGATGAGCCGCGCCCGCCCCGATCGCTCCAGGCCGTGCTCGAGAGAGCGGAGTCGTACACGTTAAACGATGAGGTGGAATCGTGTCTCGATCCTCGCCGGCCGCTGGAAGAGATTGAGCGCGCCGCGCAGGCGGTGACCGACCGGCATTTTTCCGCTGGGGCAGACATCCCCAGGCGGAAGATGCTCCTCTACGCCCCGCTCTACCTCTCCAACCACTGCATCAACCACTGTCTGTACTGCGGCTTTCGCTATCCCAATTCGATGGAACGCGTGCAGCTTGAACGCCAGGACGCCTTGGCCGAGGCCGAGGTGCTCTCCGGGCGCGGGTTCCAGCACGTGCTGGTCGTGGCCGGCGAGTTTCCCCGCTTCGTCACGGTCGAATATCTCTCCGAGATCATCTCGGCCCTGACGGCGCGGGGACTGGCGATCGCCATCGAGGTCGCCCCGCAGAGCACGCTGGCGTATCGCCAGCTCCAAGGCGCCGGAACGGTTGGAGTGACGCTCTACCAGGAGACGTATGATCCCCAGGGTTACCACTTCTACCATCCCCGAGGCACCAAGGCCTGGTACGACTGGCGGCTGGAAGGACCCGAGCGCGCCGCGGAGGCGGGCATCCGGCGCATCGGCCTGGGAATCTTGCTGGGGCTGGGCGATCCGGTTCGCGAACTGCATGCCATGATCGCGCACGGCAAGTATTTGCTCGATCGCTGGCCCGACCTCAAGCTCGCCTTCAGCCTGCCGCGAATTCACGATGCTCCCGCATCGTTCCGCGCCCCCTATCAGGTCGACGACGAGACCTTCATCCGGCTCTACTGCGCCTTGCGCAACGCCGTGCCAACCGCGAACCTCGTGCTCTCCACCCGCGAGCCGGCTCACCTGCGCGATCGCCTGGCCAAAAGCTGCATCACCCAGTTGAGCGCGGGCAGCTCGACCTCGCCCGGCGGGTACCAGGTACAGGCCAGCGGCCAGGAAGACCGGCAACAATTCCCCGTCTGCGACCATCGCGGCCCGGACGAGGTCGTTCGCGTCTTGACCGAGAGCGGCTTCCAGGTCATCTGGAAAATCGCCGACTTGTGATAAGGTGTAACGGGTCAATACTCCTATCTTATTCGCGTCATTTGAAGCGTCGATTCGATGCATACGTCAAATTGGAAGCGCGGCGGGTCCTGTTGACCTTTTTCTTAGCCGGTTGCCACCCACCGCCCCCCGACCAGGGTATTACGGCGTCCGCTCGCGCGCCCGTCCCATGAGCACCGCTGTTCTCGTCGTGGAGTTGGTGGTTTGGGTAGCGTTCTCGTCAGTATGACCAGCGCGGAGTTACGGAGAGGCAAGACGTCGACTTCCTGAGCCAGACCTCCGTCGCCAAGACCCATGATAAGACGATCGCCGATCAGGAGGGCATCTCCTATCCGCCGGGGGGCGACCTTGGACAAGGCGTTGGCGTGACGGCGGGCTTTCGCACCGTTGCGGCGATCCCGGCGCGCAGGGACCGACCTCGCCACTCCGTTCCGGCGAGGGGATGGTACAGTCGTGCGGGGACCGGCCGGATCGATCCGTTGCTCACCTGGGAGTTGTCCGGGTTGCAGACCAGTCCCTGCTGAGCTGATTTGGCTGGTGGGGACGCCGCGGTCGGCTGGGTACCGATGGCTCCTGGCAGGTCGCTCTGGCTGTTTCCCACGTCTCAGACCATAATGATATGGACGGCTCCGCTTATCTTCTCGGGAGCACGTCTCATGTGTCAGCTCTCGATCCGCTCGCGGTAGATCACCCGGCCCCGTCGCGCGGTACAGCCGCGCGGCAGCATGAGGGGCCGTCGAACAGGAGGCAGACCGTGGCAACACCAACGGAACAAGAGGAGTCGATTCTTCAGAAGATGACGGAGGCGACCGGTCAGGACGTCCGCCTGTTGATCGACAACGTCCGCGACTATGCCATTCTCCTGCTCGATCCCCAGGGGCGCATTTCCACCTGGACCAAGGCAGCGGAGCAGATTACGGGGTATCGACCCGAGGAAGTCATTGGCAAGCATATCTCGATCTTTTATCCCCGTGAGGACGTCGAGGACGGCAAGCCGGCGCGCGAGCTGAGAATCGCGGAGGAGGAGGATCGGTTCGAGGATGAG
>JBMFUH010000638.1:0-4537 GCA_049966735.1 Isosphaeraceae bacterium | reverse complement strand
AAAGATAGCTCAGTATACTCGTATTTAAATCCGTTCTGAAGGACTCCCGTTTCAGGTGGACCCAAAGCCGGGGAGCAGACCACCAGCCACTTTTTTCTCCTGCTGTTTGCCGTCTCCGCCCAATTTCGCGACAATCGGCGGAACGAGAATCCGTCCAATTGACCTCACCAGACCAGGACCGGTTCGCCATGATCCGTCATCCCCTTGGACTGAGACTTGCCCCCGATCGTTCCATCCGAGATCAGATCCTCGAGGCTGCGCGGATGGGGGCTCGCGGCGTCGTGTTTGACGCGATCGGCGAGCTGGCCCCCCATCGCCTGGGAGAGACCGGCCGGCGCGACTTGCGCCGGCTGCTCCAGACGGCCGAGCTGTCGCTGGTCGCGCTGGGCCTTCCCGTGCGCCGCGCTTTCGATACGACCGACCAGCTCGACGAACGGGTCCGCCGGGCCGACCAGGCCTTCGCCATGGCCTACGAGCTGGGGACCAACCTGGTCCTGGCCCAGGTTGGACCGGTGCCGCCCCAGGAAGAAAGCTCACGTCGTGATCTCTTCACGATGGCCGTCCGTACCCTGGGTTCGCGTGCCGACCACCGGGGCGTCCGTCTGGCGGTCGAGGCCGCCAACCAGCCCGGAGAGCATCTGCGAGCCTTGCTCGATTCCCTGGACATGATCGGCCTGGCGGCCAGCATCGACCCATCAAGCCTGATCCGAGCGGGGATCGACCCTATCTCGACGACCCGGGAACTGGCTCAGTGGGTGGCCCATGCCTATGCTCCCGACGGGTCAGGCCGACCACTGGGCAGCCCCCAGCCTCACCGGATCGGCTTCGTCCCCGGAGTCCTCGACTGGGAAGAGTACTTGGGCGCGCTCGAGGAGATCAGTTACTGCGGCTTCTTGACCGTCTGGCCCGATCCCGCCGACGATCCACGCGCTCAGTTCACCGCGCTCCAACTTCGGCTCGAGCGGTTGAGCCGAGCCTGTGACTGATAGGGAAGCAAACACCAAGAGCCCAAGGGATGCCGACATGGTGCCTTGAACCGTTGGCGCGCCGGCGGCTAGGATGAGTGCTCGCCCCGGAGAGTCCGGGGGCCTTGCCGGACTGGTCCGAGCGGCCATTCCGAACGCTGGCCCAACGAAACAGACGACTCCAACAACCAGGACGACTGCACCATGGCGCTGGTACGATACATTGCGACCGCGGAAGCGGCCGAGACCATAAAGTCGCACTTCGAAAAGATCGAGAGCCGCGGACACGATGTGCCGAATTTTCTTCGGGTCCTGGCTCACAGCCCTGGGCTCTTCGAAGGTTTCCTCGCGCTCAATCGGGCACTCAACAAGATCAAGCTCGACCCGAAGCTCCGCGAGCTGGCCTACATCCGGGTCTCCGAGCTGAACAGTTGCGGCTATTGCCTGGAACACCACAAGAAGGCCGGCAAGAAAGCGGGGCTCGACGAGCGCCAGATCAATGAGACCGAGGGGGCGATCCCCGAGCTTTACGACGATCTTCAGCAAGATGTGCTCCAGTACGCCGAGGAGGTCACCCGGAACATCGTCGTCTCCGATGAACTGGCCGAACGACTGCGGCAGAAGCTCACCGAGGGAGAGCTGGTCGAGCTGGCCGTGACGGTGGCCCTGGCCAATTTCACCAACCGCATCAGCGAGACGCTCCGGCTCGAACTCCCCTGAGCAGAGCCGTCCCCAGGGATTGCGCAGCGGTCGAACAGGAACATTCTGCCGGAAGTGACTTGACCATGAGCCAGAACGAATCCGACAGCGGACCGGGTGCAGCCTGGGTGCCGCTGAATCCTCGAGAGCGCCGGGTCGTCGGCGTGCTCGCCGAGAAGAGCAAAACGACGCAAGAATACTATCCCATGACCGTCGCGGCCATCGTCGCCGGCTGCAACCAGAAGTCAAACCGCGACCCGATCACCAGCTACAACCAGGACGACGTCGAGGATACGCTCCAAAGCCTGAGGAAGAAGGGCGCGACCATCATGGTCGAAACCGGGGGTGGCCGGGTGGCCCGCTGGAAGCATACGCTCTACGACTGGCTGAAGGTCAGCAAGGCGGAGCTGGCCGTGATCATCGAGCTCTTGCTCCGCGGCCCGCAAACCGAGGGAGAGCTGAGGGCCAGGGCCAGCCGGATGGAACCTCTGGCCGACATCGCCGCGCTTCAGTTTCTGCTCGAGGCCCTGACACCCCGGGGACTGGTCGTGTACCTCTCGCCTCCGGGACAGAAGCGGGGAGTCATGGTCACTCACGGACTTTACCCGCCCGAGGAACTGGAGAAGGTCCGCCAGGCCTTCGCCGCGACCGCGGGAGGTGCCAGCGATGAGGAAGCCCCCGCGCGAGCTTCCGCGGCCCGCGCGGAGCTGGCCTCGGTGACGACCGCCCCGGCCAGGACCGCCGAGATCGCCCAGGTGCGGGCCGACGTCGACGCGCTGCGCAACCGTGTTGACGAGCTTTGCGCCGAGATCCGCGAGCTCAAGTCCGCGCTCGGAGTTTGATCATATGAGCATGTCTTCTCTCGAACCTGATAATCCCGACGCCATACTCGCGAGCCAGGATGAGCCGGCCGGGCCGATCCAGCAGGAACCGCCGCTCGCAGCGGAAGATCAGCCTCCGGCAGCAGAACCGACCGGAGCTGGTGGGGCGGAAACGAGCGAGGAAATAACTTCCAGCCCGGAGCCCGAGCCGCTCCCACCGCGGACCGGCTGGCGGCTCTTCAGCCTGATTCCTCACGATGCCAAGGAGCCCGCCGCCGGACTGGCCGACGACCTCGCCCAGGCTTGCTGGTCGGCCGTGTCGGCGCTCTGGCACCCCTCGCTGCTGACCCGCGCGGCGGAGCTCCCGAAGGTCGAGCCGATCGAGACCCCCACCGCACCCGGCGCTCGGGAGGTTCGGGTCATCCCGGCGGGCGTCCTCGAGCGCTTGCCTTCCGGCTATCGCACGCAGGCCGAGGACGCCGGCGCCGTCTTGATCGAGTCGAGTGCGGATCGGTCCTGCTTGATCCGCCAGATTCAGGAACGGCTGGGGGCAGTCGGCACTCCTGAGACCTCCGACGATCCGGGGATGATCGGTCTGGCCGATGATTTCCTGGCGCTCGGCACGTCCTGGTGGATGCTCCGCGACCTGGCCATTGCCATGGGGCATCCCGACGCCATCAACCACCAGGCCCTGACTCGCGAGATCCTGGGGGGAGCCGATGCCTGGCAAGGCTGCGACCCGACGACGGCCGCCAACCGCCTGCGCGCCGGCTTCGAGGTCCTGACCCAGGCCAGAGAACGGTTCTATCCGGTCGACGCCTACCTCGTCGATCTCTGCCTGCTCGATCCGGCGATGCCGGCGGGCGTGCTGGACGGACCTTTGGCAGCGCACGTCGCGCTTACGTTCCTGGCGTCTGCTCAGGCCATCGAGAAGCAGGCCGCGCTCGACCCCGGCGGCATGGAACGGCTGCGTCAGGCGATCACGGCAGGATGGATCGACGTCAGCGGCGGTCCCTATGCGGAAGCCGAAGACCTGGTGCTGCCCTTCGAATCGATCCTCTGGCAATTCCGCCGAGGTGGTGAAGTCTATCGCGAGCATCTCGACGAGCGAACCGTCGAGACCTACGCCCGGCGGAGGTTCGGTCTGTACACGCAGCTTCCCCAGATCGCCAAGCGGTTCGGCTTTCGGTTCGCGCTTCATCTCGGCTTCGACGCCGGGCGGTTTCCCATCCGCGCCGAGACCAAGCGGCTCTGGGAAAGCCCCGACGGCACCAGCCTGGAGACATTGCTTCGTCCACCCCTGGCCGCCGATCGACCCGCGCAGGGGCAAATGCTCCCGTGGCGCCTGGCCGCGACGATGAAGAACGATCACGTGGCGACGCTCCCTCTGGTTCACTGGCCCGCGCCCGTCGCGTCGTGGTACGTCGACCTGCGTCGGGGTGCGACCTACTCGCCGGTGCTGGCTCGCTGGGTCACGCTCAACGACTACTTCCACCTGACCGACCGACCGTACGAGACGTTTCGCCCCGATCCCGATTCGTACCTCTCTCCCTACCTTGCACAGGCGGTATCCAGACGTGAAACCTGTCCGATCTCGCGGCTGGCGCGTCATCATCGTTTGCGCGCCCGCTTCGAGGCGCTCCAGTTCGCCCGAGCCACGGCCCTGGTGATCTCAACCGCGGAGACCGGCTCGCCGGACACGTCATCCCAGGACGATTCGCATACGAATATTGAAGAATGGATTGAGACCGGTCGGCACGACGAGGCGGCTGCCGCGCTGGACCGTCTGGAAGTGGACTGGGGCGAGCGGCTGGCCCGCGGCATCCTGGGCGTGAAGACAGGCTCGCCCACTGCTGCCCGGCCGGGTTACCTGATCATCAATCCTCTGGGCGTGCCCCGGCGGGTCGCCGTGACCTTGCCCGACGCCGCACTCGATCTTCGTCCCGAAGGACCGCTCCGGGCCGCGCAGTTCATCGACGCCGGAGTCTGCGCGGTGGTCGACACGCCGGCTTTCGGCTTTGCGTGGGTCCCGCGCGACGCCAATGTGGCAGA
>JBMFUH010000637.1:2155-4551 GCA_049966735.1 Isosphaeraceae bacterium | reverse complement strand
GCCCGCGGCCATGCAGGAGGGCGGACACGCTGCCTCGAATGTGATCCGAACCGTTCGGGGGCAAGCACGTCTGCCGTTTGTCTACCGCGACAAGGGGATGCTGGCGACGATCGGTCGGGGCGCGGCCGTCGCGCGGATCGGTCGGGTTCGCGCCTCGGGTTACCTGGCCTGGCTTCTGTGGCTCTTCGTGCATATCTACTGCCTGATCGGGTTTCGCAACCGTTTGATCGTGATGATCCAGTGGGCCTGGTCGTACATCACGTTCGACCGCGGCGCAAGGCTGATCACCGAGGTCCCGGCGAGCTTGGCCGAGAGCCCCGGCCGGCGTTGAGCCGACCTCGTCCGGAGCAGCTTGCACTGGAATACCACGGGAGACAGGCGTATCATATCGCCTCAAGCAGAGGAACAACCGGGTGCATGGGCCGTACGAGATCATGCCATGAGCACAATGACACGCGAATCAACTATCCCCGTCGATGAGACCGAGGCCTTCAGGGTGCTGGTGGGACGTGCGGCACGTACGGGCAAGAATTCCGCCAACATTCCGGGGGAGCTCCTGGCGAGGCACGTGCTGGAAACCGTGCCCGCCCACGAATGGCCAGTACGTGCCGAGGCCATGGAGGCTCTGCTGCGCAGGCTCGACTCCGCGAGAAAGGACGAACTGCGCATCGAGAGCCGACCCGAAAGCGGTCGAGTGCTGGGGCTCTACGCTACCCGGCGCAAGGGGTCCGAGGCCCGTCCCTACCAAACGATCGTTTCGGGAGTGGACCCCTTGCGCGGGCGGTGCGACTGCCCCGATTTCCTCAAGAATTCGCTGGGGCTTTGCAAGCACATCCTCATCGTGCTCGATCACCTGCACGCCCGGCCGGTGCTCTGCAAGCGGGCTCGCGGCGAGCAAGAGCGAATCGGTGGGATTCCGGCCACCGGCCTGGCCTGGGACCCGATCCGACCGCTCCTCGGCTTCGGCGACTGGCTCGAGCGCGTCACCTGGCACAAAAGTGGAACCGACAAAGGACAGGGGGCCAGGGTCACGCGGGCGCTGGCCTGGTTTCGCCCGGGGGGAAACGGGGATGGAACCTGGACGCTCAAGAACACCCATCTCGACAACCCCGTGAAGCGGCTGGAACTGGTCGATTGCCTGCTCAAGGTCGTGCCAGCCGAGCCGAAAGGAATCACGCATGATCCAGCCCTCCGGGCCTTGCTCGTCCACGAGCGCGCCAAGCTCAAGCGGATCGTCGAGACGACCCTCTGGCCCTCCGAGCAGAAGACCGTCATGCGCGGGCTCAAGGTCAATCTTTATTCCTACCAGCGCGACGGCGTGAAGCGGTTTCTCGAGACCGGCAGGCTGCTTCTGGCCGACGACATGGGGCTGGGCAAGACGGCCCAGGCCATCGCCTGCTGCGACATCCTCTGGCGCACGGGACGGGTTCGCCGCGGAATCGTCATCGCCCCGGCCTCGCTCAAGCCGCAATGGGCGCGCGAATGGGCCCAGTTCTCGGACCTGCCCATCGAGGTCATCGACGGCAGCCCGACCGAACGCCAGTCGTACTACGCGACACGCAAGGAAGGGATCTTTATCATTAACTATGAGCAATTGATTCGAGACCTCGAGACGGTGCGCGGCTGGAACCCCGACATGGTCGTGCTCGACGAGGCCCAGCGGATCAAGAACTGGGCGACCAAGACCGCGCTCTCGGTCAAGGGATTGAATCCGCCCTACAGGCTCGTGTTGACCGGCACGCCCATGGAAAACCGGATCGAGGAGCTGGCCTCGATCGTCGAGTGGGTTGACGACTCGGCGCTCGAGCCCAAGTGGCGGCTGCCGGCCCTGCACGCGATGCGCCGGGACGGCGGCAGGGAGATCACGGGCGTGCGGCATCTCGACACCATCCGCGAGCGTTTGCGCCCCTGCATGGTCCGCCGCATTCGCCAGGAGGTGCTCGACCAGCTTCCCCCGCGCACCGACGTGCGCGTGCCGATCGAGATGACCGAGGCCCAGATGGAAGCGCACGATGAGCTCAATCAGCCCATCGCGCAGCTCGTGCAAATCTCTCTCAAGCGCCCCTTGACCCAGGTCGAATTCCTCCGGCTCATGAGCCTGCTCACCACCCAGCGGATCATCTCCAACGGTCTGGCCCAGCTTCAGTTCGAGGACGTCTGGCCGTCAATCAACCGCCGCAAACCGGAGGAGAGCGTGCTCAAGGGGCTGTCGGCGCCCAAGCTCCTGGAATTGCGCCAGCTTGTCCGCCAACTCGTGATCGACCAGGAGCGCAAGGCCGTCATCTTCAGCCAGTGGCGGCGGATGTTGCACCTGGCGCACTGGGCCGTCTCCGACATCCTGGCCGAGCAGACGCTTCGCTCGGGCTTCTTCACCGGCGCCGAGAAACAGAGCAGGC
>JBMFUH010000637.1:0-2145 GCA_049966735.1 Isosphaeraceae bacterium | reverse complement strand
CCCCATTTCCGGATCCTCTTCGCCAGCGATGCCGGCGGCGTGGGCCTCAATCTCCAGCGCGCGGCGAGCTGCGTGATCAACCTGGAGCTTCCCTGGAACCCCGCGGTGCTCGAGCAGCGGATCGGCCGGATCTACCGGCTGGGTCAGAAGCAACCGATCGACGTCTACAACCTGATCTGCGAGGAGGGGATCGAGGCGCGGATCGCCGATCTGGTCGGCAACAAGCAGGCGTTTTTCAAGGGACTTTTCGACGGCGACAGCGACTCCGTCAAGTTTGACCAGGCCGGCTCGTTCCTCGCCCGCGTCCAGAAGCTCTACGACCCCGCCACGCTCGCGGCGGCCACGGCGGTCGGCGGCACTGAGGAGATCGAGCTGACCGACCTTGCCGACGTGGGCCTGGACGATGAGGTCGCCGATCCGTTCGAGGAGCTGATCGAGGCGGGCGACGAGTCGCATGATCTGGCCGATCCCTCGCTTCTTGAGGCTGAGCCGGTACAGCCGCCGGCGCCGGCGGCCGCGCCAGCCGAGACTGTCGTGATCCCCTCCCCGACGACTTCCGCGCCGGAGCAGTCGACCGTGGCAACCGCGGCGTTGCCTGGTATGGGCGAGGTCCGGCAACTCTTCTCGCAACTCCAGGTGCGCCGCGAGGCTGGGGGCAAGGTTGTCATCGAGGCGCCCGCCGAGGCCGCGTCGACGTTGAGCGCTCTCTTCGAAGGCATGGCCGCGCTGCTCCAGGCCGCGGCGCGACCGAACGAGTGAGACGAGGGCAGAGGTTGGAAGGGATGGCCTCAAAGGCCGAACGACAGATTCTCGCGACCCTGACGGGGGAGTTGTATCAACCGGTCGGACTGCACTGCGAGGTGCTCGACCAGTCTGGTTTGAAACAGGCGTTTGAGAAGCTTCGCTGCCTGGACTACGATCGCACCCAAAACCGATGGGTGTGGCTCTATGACCACGAGGCCAAGGGGCTTCAGTTTCAGAAATCCCATGCAGACCTTCCTGCTGAGGCTCGACCGATCGTCCTCGGCTCGATCTACCTTCGTGTAAAGGGTCAATTCTTGCTCGACCTCCACTCCTGCGAACGAGCGGAGTTGGCTATCCCATTCTTTCGATCGTTACATTCCGAGGACTACCGCCAGGTTCACAGACGCTGAGGTGGTCAACGAACTCTTCCCGGCCGAGAACCGCACGCTGACGCCGGCCAGCCACTTCGATCACCGGTCGAGCACTCCTGTCGATCCCAAGGACGTGATCGAGAGGGCCCGCCGCCTTACCGCTGGCATTAAAGATCCCCGGAAGAGACCCCAGGTCGTGATGGATGACCTGAACAGGATGGCCAGCCAGGCCCTGCCCGAGGACGAACGGTTTCCGGTTCACTACTATGAGGATGGCATCGATGGTTTTGCGTTGGCGTTACGAATCCGTCAAATCGTTGCGCTGGAGCATTGGAATGGGAATACACGATTCACCATGCTCGATGCGATTGGTTTGATAACCAAGTCAAAGGGAGATGTCCGGGATGCCATGTCCCATGCCGACTTTGATCTCAAGACCGTGGTCCAGACCTTCGGATTGACAGAGGTGCGCGACACCAACTTGTTCGCGACGATCGATCCGCTCGAGCCCAGCGAGTTCCTTCGGGTCTGGCTCGACGAGTTCGCTGCTTTGGCGCTGGGCGTGCACACTGAGAGAGCCCGGAGCGAGTACATCATCGCGCCCTTGCTGGCGGAGACTCAGCGGCGGGCTGATCATAGAGTGAACGTTCTGCCTGGCGTGGCGTTCGACGTGGATAAGGCACGCGGTTTGACCGGGTTCCGCGGTTATTTGACCGCCCGATCGCGGGAGATTTACTATGTTCGAGGACCCATCCTGGCGGTCGTCGAGGCGAAGAAGGAAGGCCTCGTCGCGGGACTGGGCCAATGCGCGGCCGAAATGATGGCCATCCGGTTGTTCAACGAGCGTGAGGGCACGCCGGTTCTCGCCGTCTTTGGCTGCGTGACGAGCGGAAGCATCTGGCGATTCCTCAAGCTCGAAGGCTCGACACTTTACATCGACAAACTCGAATACAACTAGCGGGATGCCCCTAGAGCTGTTTTCGGGTCGATCGCTCACCGTAGGGTCCGCTGTGCGGACCGACGGCCAGAG
>JBMFUH010000636.1:0-4562 GCA_049966735.1 Isosphaeraceae bacterium | reverse complement strand
GTGGACGCCAGGTGGGGCGAAATCGAGGGTTCACCCCTTCATCCTTCTGGGCCTCGTCTGGTTCGCATTAAAGCGATTTTGGGGTCGATGGCTTCCCGTAGGGTCCGCTGTGCGGACCGGTGGCCGAGGCATTTGGTCCGCAACAGCGGACCCTACGAGACACGTGATGGCAGGGGCGCGACAGCCTCAGTCTCCGGTTCGCGAGTCGACGATCTTCGACAGCTTGTTGGCCAGGCGCTCGAGGGCGGGACTGCGGTCGTAAGGGTCAAGGTGGACGTTGAGCAGGCTGAAGCCGTCGGTGAAGGCGAACGCGCTTCTGAGTGCCTCGTCGAGCTGGCCGATGGTCTTGACCTCCAGCCCCATCCCTGCCCCCAGCAGGTCGGGAAGGCGGTGGTAGGCCCAGTTGTGAATCTCGTTGAACGGCCCGTCGAGCAGGAACCGCTCGGTGGTGTAGCCGTGGTTGTTGAGGATGACGATGATCGGGTTCAGGCGGTACTTGGCGATTGTTGACAGCTCCGTCCCGGTCATCTGGAACGCCCCGTCGCCCACGATCACGACGACCCGCGGCGAGGAATTGGCCATGCTGGCCCCGACCGCGGCGGGAACGCCAAAACCCATGGAGGTATAATATGCCGGGCTGAGGAATTCGGTGTGGCGATGCATCTCCAGGTCCGTCGCGCCGAAGAGGGAATCGCCGATGTCGGCGATCACCGTCATGTCGGGGTGCTCGGTCAGCATCCGGTTCAGCCGGCCGAACAGATGCACCGACTTGACCGGCGCGTCGACCGGCGCGGAGAAACTCGCGGCGAACGGATTGGACTTCGGGGGAATCTCGGTGCGCTGGAGCACGAGCTTGCGGGCGATCAGCCCCTTGAGGAAATCATCAAGGCGGACGTCGTGGTAGTGGTGATGATGAATTCTCAGGCTCTCGCTGGTCGCGTCGATGCAGCGCGACGGGTCGAGCTTGGCGGTGAAGATGCCCAGGTTGATGTCGGTGAGGAAGCAGCCGAGCATGAGCACGCAGTCGGCCGATTCGACCAGCTCGGTGACCTCGGGCCGGCCCATCGCCCCTTCGTAAATTCCCGCGAAGAGAGGATGCGCTTCCGAGATCACGCTCTTGCCCAGGATCGTGGTGGCGATTGGCATTCCGGTCGATTCGGCCAGGGCCAGCAGTTCCGGCTGAAGGTGGAATCGGTGGATCTCGACGTCGGCCAGGATCACGGGACACCTGGCTTCGGCCAGCAGTCTGGACGCCTCATCGATCGCCTCGCGCAGGGCGTCGGGGTCGCTGGGAGGAAGCCCTTCCGGAGGCTGGTGGGGTGAGACCTGCCGCGCATGGACCTGGTCGCGGGGCAACTCGATGTAGACCGGCCGCTTGAACCGCTGGGCCGCCTCGAGCACGCGGTCGATCTCGCTGAAGGCAGTCTCAGGCCGGTCGAGCACGGTCGACGCGACGGTGATCTGCTGGAAGACGTCGAGCTGGGTCTCGAAGCCCTTGACCTTGTGGTGCAACAGCGGGTTGCGGGCGCGCTCCGACATTCCTGGCGAGCCGGAAAGCACGATGACCGGGGACTTCTCGGCATACGCGCCGGCGATGCTGTTGCAGAGCGAGAGCCCGCCCACGCAATAGGTCACGCAGACGCAGCCCAGGCCGTGGATCCGCGCATAGGCGTCGGCGGCGAACCCGGCGTTGTCTTCGCGGGTCATGCCGACCACCTTGATCGGGCTTTCCGCGAGCATCTTGTACAGGCCCAGGACGTAGTCGCCGGGGATGCCGAAAACGTGCGCGACCCCCTGGGTTTCCAGCCGGTCAATCAGGTACTCGCCCACAGTGAGCGCGGCGTGCGGTTTGGATCTGGCCGAGGAGCGGCCGTCGTGACTCCCCTTCGATCGGGCGTGGCTCGACATCAGACGTCTCCTTTTGAATTTAACGGCGGAGGAAGCAAGCAAACGCGCTTGGTGACCGTCAGGGGCTTGTCGCCGGCACCTTTCCCCCTTGCCTCAGGAGCTGTCGGGCAGCAGCAAGAGCCTCGTCGTCTTCCAGATCCCACACACCCCCCGCATCGAGTCGTCCCGCCGCCATCGCGAGGTTGGAGATGGTCTGGCCCAGCCTCCAATTGGGGTGCTCCCGCCCTAACTCCGCCAACGCCTCGAGCAGTTCTGTGCGCGTTTGATCGCTGGTCATATCCTGTCCCTCACTGTTGGTAACCCACCGACTGGCGCCGCAAGCACGGCAACGACTTCCACCGTGACCAATGTCCCCGGCATGTATTTCGCCATCCGCGTCGCTCTGGTTACTCCGTCGTTGATCACCAGTTTCCCGTCACTCCCTCGACTGACCTCCAGAGGCGGCATTCCCGATGTTGACATGCCATATCGAGTCATTTGCCGATGAAGTTTGAGAGGATCGACCCCATCCTGGCGACCACCGGGTAAGTGAAGAATGGCAGGATCGACCTGCGGAAACTCGCGCTTATTCATATCGATATCGTATCGATTTTGGACCAAGACCGCCAACGGCGCTCATCTTGGAGTAACCAGCTCATGACGCTCGTAGCCTTGTTCAGCTCAACCACTCACGCAGACATTGATCACCTTCCCCAGATCATGAAACAGCGACTCCAGCACGGTCGGCAGATAGAGATTGCGCTGGAGGTGATAGGCGGCCTCCATGCAGCGGTCGGCCAGAATGAACACGTCTTCGGGTTCCAGACGCGATGCCAGAGCGCACGCGGCCGCGCGGTCGGCGGGGTCGGGACAGGGTGGCTCGAGGCCGGCGGTCTGCCAGAGCACGCCGCGGAAAAGCCGGGCCAGCTCGCCCACCAAGAGGCCCGCTCGCCGCCTCTGGTTCGAGGCTTCCTTGACCCCCTCGCGCACGAACGTTGCCATCCGACCGGCCAGCAGCGAGGGATCGAACCCTTTTTCGAGCGCCAGCTCGTCGATCAGCTCGCGGCGGAACTGCTCCAGCTTCACGTCGGCCAGACCGCTTGAGCGGCTCATGCTCCCCTCCCCCAACGCCGCCAGGCGCGCGGCCTCGCCTGGGGACGTGGCCACCCCGCGCTCCAGAAGCAGTTCGGCAAGCTCGGACTCGGGAAGCGGCTCGAACCGGACGATCTGGCAACGGGAAACAACCGTCTCGAGCTGGAGCTCGGCCGAGGTGCCGATCAGGATCAAGACCGCGCCGGGCGGCGGCTCTTCCAGGGTCTTGAGAAACGCGTTGGCCGCCTCGTCGTTCATGTCGTCCACATCGTCGACGATCGCCACCTTCCGCAAGCCTCGGGCCGGCTTCAGCCCAAACTCGGCGCAGAGGTCGCGGATCACCTGGATGGGCAGCTCGCTGCGCTCCGGCGGTCGTCCCGCCTCCAGCAAGTCCGGGTGCGTTCCCGCCTCGACCTGCACACAACCGGGGCAGACTCCGCAGGGGTCCAGGTCTTCCTCCAAGGTTTCCTCGCACAGCAGGGCCTTGGCCAGCATGCGCGCGAAGGTGCGCTTGCCTATTCCCTCGGGACCCACGAAGAGAAGAGCATGGGGCATCCGCCCACTCCGCAGGCTGGCGCGGAGCATCGTGACGATGCGGTCATGCCCGCGGACCGAGTGCCAGGACACGCTCCACCTCTCTCTTGATCTGTTCGAAGACGGCATCGGCATTGGCCGTGGCGTCAACCAGCACCACTGGCGCGGGGTAATAGGGGCAAGACGGGCCGTTCCCGGAACCTTGCCTGGCCACGTCGAGATAGCCTTCGCGCACCCGAGTCTGATAGTCCACCGGCCGATCTTCAATCCGGTCGCGCGCGGGACCGACCCTGCGCCTGGCCGCGTCGGGAGGCACATCCAGGATCAGAGTCAGGTCGGGCAGCAAGCCGGCCGCGGCAACCTGGCCGATCCGCCAGAGGTCGTCGACCGGGAGCCCGCCGGCCATCCCTTGATAAACGAGCGTCGAGAGCAGGAAGCGATCGGAAATCACCACCCGGCCCGCCGCCAGCGACGGCTGGATGACCTCGTCGACAAGCTGGGCCCGGCTGGCCATATACACGAGCATCTCGGCGCGGAGGGACAGGTGTGTCGAGTCCCGATCCAGGACGATCGACCGGAGCCGGTCGCCGACCCGGGTGCTGCCGGGATCTCGGCAGGTGACGACATCGAGCCCGTCCTCGCGCAGCCAGGCCGCCAGCCTCGCGGCCTGGGTCGATTTCCCCCCGCCGTCGGGGCCCTCCAGCGCGAGGAAGAGCCCGGGATGCGGATGGGGTCTATTTGAAGCTGTGGTAGTCTGGTTACTCATGGTGGCGTTGCTCCTGCTAGGAACGTCATCATAGCTCTTGCACCCGCGCAGGAGAATCGCCTCGCTCACGACTCTCAGGGCTGTTTCATTCTCGCGGGTTCGCACCCTCATCCGCCCCGCGGCACCTTCTCCCAGGGAGAAGGTCGGAATCATCCCTTCTCTTACGAAGGAGGGCAAGGGGGGGGTTCCTCCGGGGCGGACCTCAAGCGTGGGCCATCCGACTGTTCGGCGCTCTAGAGCGGTTTTCGGGTCGATCGCTCACCGTAGGGTCCGCTGTGCGGAC
>JBMFUH010000635.1:0-4573 GCA_049966735.1 Isosphaeraceae bacterium | reverse complement strand
GAGGTCGTCCATCCGATCGACCTGCTCGACCGGGCGTACCAGGGGAACGGGAAAGCGGAGAAGGGAGCATAACAAAGCCATGAATGTTTCCATCGCGGAGCCAACCAGACGGATCACGAGTCCGCACGTCGGAGAGAAGCGGATCTTGGTCCCGAACGTCCCCTGGAGACTCTACGAACTCTTCGCGGAGCTGTTGCCCGAAAGCACGCCAGTTCGTATAGCGTTCGATGGGAGGAACATGGAAATCATGGTCACGGGCCCCGCGCACGATCAGTTCAACTGGAGGCTTGGGTTGTTCGTGATGACGGTCGCGGCGGCGCTTCGCGTCAAGATTCTGCCGCAGGGAGAAACCACGTGGATCCGTCCCGAGATCGCCCGTGGCATCGAGGCCGACAATTGTTACTACCTTGATCCAGTGAAGATCGCGGCCGGCAAGGCAGCGCTTCGGCGTGGGTCGAACGACGTGAAGGATTATCCTAATCCCGACCTCGTCACCGAAGTCGACATCTCGCCCCCGGAAGCGGATACAATGGCGATCTACGCCGCGATGCGCGTCCCGGAGGTCTGGCGGTTCGACGCCCACACGCTGATCATCGAGCGATTGGACGATGCAGGCCACTACCAGGTCGTCGAGCGCAGCGGTTTTTTCCCCATCCGGGCCGACCAGATTCCGCGCTGGCTCCTCGACGAAGATTTCTCTGATTTCGAGGACTGGACGAGACGGCTCCGGGCGTGGGTCAGGAAGGAGTCGCGCGCGAAATGAGACGGCCGGAGGAGCGAGGTCGTCCATCCGATCGACCTGCTCGACCGGGCGTACCAGGGGAACGGACAGGCAGAGAAGGGAGCGTAGCCAGGACATGAGCGTAGCCATAGCGAACCCACCACGTCGGCACCCTGATTCACCCGCGGGGGAAACACGGATCGCGATCCGTGGAGTTGACTGGTGCATGTACGAAACCTTCATCAACATGTTGCCCGCAGGATCGCCTGTCCGCGTTGCCTTCGACGGGAAGGACATGGAAATCATGGTCACGGGCCCTCTGCACGACGACTACGCCGATCTTCTGGACCAGTTCGTCAAGGCTGTGGCGGGTGAGCTGGGTATCCGGATGAGGCCCCTCAGGCAGACGACGTGGAAGCGCCCCAAGATCAAGCGCGGTATTGAGTCGGACAATTGCTACTACTTTGATCCTTCCAAGATCGCTCAGGCACTCGCGGCCCGAAATGCCAGGTCCAATGACGTAGGGGATTACCCGGATCCCGACCTGGCCATCGAGGTTGACATCTCCCCTCCGCAGGCGGACCGACCGTCCATCTACGCCGCGATGGGAGTTGAAGAGGTCTGGCGGTTCGACGGCCGTGCATTGACCATTGAGCGGCTCGACGAGCGCGGGGAGTACCAGGTCGTCGAGCGCAGCGGTTTCTTGCCCGTCCGGGCCGATCAGGTTCCACGCTGGCTGCTCGACGAGGACCTGTCCGATTACGAAGCCTGGAACCGACGGGTCCGCGCCTGGGCGAGGAACGAGTTGCATCCTCAATGAGCTGGCCTGATGGCGCTGCGCGGGGCTCCCGGGCGGGATGAGGCCCACCCTACGAACTGTGAACGTGTGGGACAAGATTCCGATCTTGTCTCTCAACCCCTGCATTCTGAAAAAGGACACGATCGGAATCTTGTCCCACGAAGAAGGGGCCGGCGTCCATCTCGTCGGACAGTCAGGAAAGATGCTCGTACGCGGGCAGCGTCAGGAACTCGACCAGCGTCGGGCTGGTGGTCACCTGGTCGAAGATCTGCCGGGCAAGCGGAAACTTGCCTTGGTCGAACGTCTCCGCGCCGATGTCGGCCTTGATCTTGGCAAGTTCCTCGTCCATCAGGGTGCGGAAGAGCGCGACGGTGATCTTGCGTCCGTCGTCGAGCACACCTTTGGAATGACGAATCCATTGCCAGATCTGGGTGCGGGAGATCTCGCACGTGGCGGCGTCTTCCATGAGATTGAAGATCGGCACGCAGCCGGAGCCGCGGAGCCAGCTTTCGAGGTAGCGCAAGCCGACGTTGATGTTGATCCGCAAGCCCGCCTCGGTGATTGGGCCTGGCGGCACGGTGAGGAGATCAGCGGCGGTGACCTGAACATCGTCACGGAGCCGGTCGAGTTGATTGGGCCTGGGCATACGTTCGTTGAAGATTTCCAACGCGATCGGCACCAGCCCGGGATGAGCCACCCAGGTGCCGTCGTGACCGTCGCCGGCCTCGCGAATTTTGTCTTCGCGGACCCGCTCTAGGGCCAATGCGTTGGCCTCGGCGTCGGTCTTGATCGGGATCTGCGCCGCCATGCCTCCCATCGCGAAGGCGCCTCGGCGGTGACAGGTCTTGATGGTGAGCAGCGAGTACGACCTTAGGAAGTGGGTGGTCATGGTCACGAGCGCCCGGTCCGGCAAGACGTACTCGGGCCGGTTGCGAAACTTCTTGATGAAGCTGAAGATGTAGTCCCACCGCCCGCAGTTGAGCCCGACGATATGGTCGCGCAGCTCGTAGAGGATCTCGTCCATCTCGAAGGCGGCCAGGATGGTCTCGATCAGCACCGTGGCCTTGATGGTGCCGACGGGCAAGCCCAGCTCGCGCTGGGCCGTCACGAAGACGTCGTTCCAGAGCCGGGCCTCGAGGTGGCTTTCCAGCTTGGGCAGGTAGAAGTAGGGCCCGGTTCCCTTGGCCGCCAGGGCCGCGGCGTTGTGGTACAGGTAGAGAGCGAAGTCGAAGAGCCCGCCTGAGACCGGCTGACCGTCGACCGTGACGTGCCGTTCATTCAGGTGCCAGCCTCGAGGCCGGACCATGAGCACCGCGGTGTGTTTGTGCAGGCTGTACTTCTTCCCCTCGGGGCTCTGGTACTGGATCACGCCGCGAATCGCGTCGCGGACGTTGATCTGCCCTTCGATGGTCCCCTCCCAGGTCGGCGAGTGGGCGTCTTCAAAGTCGGCCATGAAGACCTTGGCCCCGGAGTTGAGCGCGTTGATCACCATCTTCCGGTCCACCGGCCCGGTGATCTCGACCCGGCGGTCCAGGAGATCGGGCGGGATGGACGCGACCTTCCAGTCTCCCGCCCGCACGTTGCACGTCTCGGGCAGGAAATCGGGAAGCCAGCCCTGGTCCAGCCTGGCCTGCACGTGTCGCCGGCGGGCCAGCAATTCCTGCCTGCGGGCGCCGACGGCGCGGTGCAGCTTGGCCACGAAAGCCAGGGCCTCGGCTGTGAGGATCTCCTCGTACCCGGGGTTGACTGGCGCCTTGATTTCCACGCTACCCGCCACAACAGCTCCGCTCGCTGGCATGGTCTGCTCCTCCCTTAATGCTACACCTCGCCCGTGTAGTCTAGACATGCACCGGACTATTTGACAAGACAATTCTCCAAATACAGAGTATTGAGTTCATGGCAAGAGATGCTACCATTAACAGGATCAATGATCATCGAACCGGCCGGACACCGTGGTCCCCGTAGGAACATCGCTCATGCCCAGGCTGAACAATCCCCAGGAAAGCCATGGCAACCGCCTCCGCCGGTTGCGCAGTTTCTGTTATGCCGCCCAGACCGGCAGCATCTCTCGGGCAGCCGAGCAGGCGATGCTCAGCCAGCCCTCGGTGTCGCTACAGATCCAGGCCCTGGAGCTCGAGTTCGGCGCCAAGCTCTTCCAGCGCAGGGGGCCGAAGATCGCCCTCACGCCCGAAGGCCAGGCCCTGTACAAGCTGGCCTGGCCCCTGGTCGATGCTGTCGACTCGCTGACGACAACCTTCCATGCCAGCCAGAACGGCATCGAATCAGGACGGCTGACGATCGCCGCCGGCGAATCAACTATTTTATACATCCTGCCCGAACCCATCAAGCAGTACGCCGACGCTCACCCGGGAATCGATCTGCGCCTGCAGAACGTCACCGGCCGCGACGGCTTGAAGATGCTCCGCAACGACGCCGTCGACTTCGCGGTCGGATCGATGATCGAGGTCCCGGACGACATCAGCTACACGCCCACCTTTCGCTACGACCCCATGCTGATCCTGGCCAGGAACCATCCCCTGGCTGCCAAGTCGCGAGTCAACATCAAGGACGTGGCCCAGTACCCTTTGATCCTCCCCCCTCAGCATCTGACCACCTGGCGCGTCGTCGATTACGTCTTCCACAAGTACGGCCTGAACTACCGCGTGGCGCTCGAGGCCGGCGGCTGGGAGGTCATCAAGCGCTACGTCGCGCTGGGACTGGGCATCTCGATCGTCACCAGTATTTGCCTCTCCGGCAAGGATGAGCTGGTCGCCATTCCCTTCAATCGCTATTTCCCCCAGCGCACCTACGGCGTCGTCGAGCGCAAGGGCAAGATTCTCTCGGCCCAGGCCACCCAGTTCATCACCATGCTCACCGCCCGCGCCAAGGCCACCGCTCCTGCCCGCCGCGAGCGAGCCGCCCGGGGCGAGAAAGCCGCCGACATGGCCAAGAAGACGCCTGACTGAGCGGGAGGCAGAGCGCGCTCGAGCGGGGGACTGAACCACAGCGCGGCCGAGCCGCGACCAAAAGACGGTGCAGGGCCACGGATTGAA
>JBMFUH010000634.1:808-4576 GCA_049966735.1 Isosphaeraceae bacterium | reverse complement strand
TCGGCCAAGGCGGCTGCTTCGATCAACCTCAAGCTCCACGCGCTGGGCGGCGATCCCCACCGGCCCGACCGGCTGATTGCCCTGGGCGCGGCAGCCCTGCGCGGCGTGGGGCTCTCTGTCAGCAAGGCACGCTACGTGCTCAACCTGGCCGAGGCCGTGGTCCAAGGCGCGGTGCCGCTGGAGCGCTTTGACGACTCCTGGGACGACCCGGCGATCGTCGCCTCGCTGACCTCGATCAAGGGCATCGGCGTCTGGACCGCCGAGATGTTCCTGATCTTCTCGCTCAACCGGCCCGACGTCCTGCCCGCGCACGACCTCGGCGTGCGGACCGCGCTGCGCGACCGCCACGGCCTGGCCAATCTGCCCACGCCCAGGGAGTGCCCTGCTCTCGCCGAGCACTGGAGGCCCTACCGCACAATCGCAAGCTGGTACATCTGGCGAAATGTCGATACGCCGATCGCATAGGAATTCCTCCAACAATCGGCCACTTGCTCTCCTTCGCTGTCCACTGCCCACTACCTAACGACCCACTGCCTATTATACAACACACATGTTCGACCTGATCCTGAAAAACGGCTGGGTGATCGATGGTTCGGGTGGTCCTTCCTATCGCGCCGACGTCGCCGTGGCGGGAACGAGCATCTCCGCCTTGGGGCGTCTCGAGGGGGCTTCGGCCGCTCGCGTGCTGGATGTCGCGGGGAAGACCATCGTTCCCGGTTTCATCGACGCCCATGTGCACGGCGACCTGATGCTGCTGGCTGATCCGATTCATCTTCCGGCGTTGCGCCAGGGAGTGACGACGTACATCATCGGCCAGGACGGCTGTTCGTTCGCGCCTGCCTCGCCGGCGACGCTCGCCTACATGCGACGGTACACGGCCGGGTTCAACGGCAACCCGCCCGGGCTGGACTACTCCTGGCAAACCATCGATGAGTACCTCTCGCGGTTTGACCGCGCCACCGCGCTGAATGTCGCCTATCTGATTCCCAACGGCAACGTGCGGATGGAAGTCATGGGGCTCGAGGATCGCCCGGCGACCGCTGACGAGCTCAGGGCGATGCAGCGTCTGGTGCGCGCGGGGATGGACGCCGGCGCGGTTGGTCTTTCCACCGGGCTCGACTACATTCCCAGCCTCTTCGCCGACGCTCGCGAGCTCGCCGCGCTTTGCGAGGCGATCGTGCCGGCAAATGGAGTTTACGTCACGCACATGCGTGGATATGGCGAACATGCTCCTGCCGGCATGCAAGAGGTTTACGAGATCGTCCGGCGGTCCGGGGCCCCCGCGCACCTCTCGCATTACAACGGTCCCGCCGACATCATGCTTCCCTTGATCGACCAGGGTCGAGCACTGGGGTTCGACCTCACCTTCGACACCTATCCTTACCTCGCCGGGAGCACGATTTTGGGGATGCTCGCCCTGCCGGGCTGGGTCCAGCAAGGAGGCGTCGAGGCGACGCTCGAGAGGCTCGCGGACGGGGCGGTTCGCTTCCGCCTTCATTCGGAGTGGTTCTGTCACCCGCTGCATTATCCGCTCGATGCGATCACAATCGCCAGCGCCGCCGATCCGTCCTGGCGCTGGGCCGAGGGCCAGACGGTGGTCGAGGCGGCGCGGCAGGCCGGTCTGGACCCGGGGGAGTTCGTTTGCCGGATTCTCCTCGCCTGCGAGCTGGCCGTGGGCGTCGTGGCCGTGGGCGGGGATCGCACTGCGGCCGATGTGCGCTCGATCCTGCGCCACCCCGCCCACATGGCCGGGTCGGACGGCATCTTTTGCGGGGGATTTCCCCATCCCAGGGGCTGGGGAGCGTTCGCGCGGTACCTGGGTCGACACACCCGCGAACGGGGTGACTACTCCTGGCCCGAGGCGGTGACTCACCTGGCGTCCCACGCCGCGCGCAGGTTTCGGCTCACCGACCGGGGCCTGATCCGGCCAGGGTTCGCCGCCGACCTGGCCGTGCTCGATCCCGACACCGTCGCCGACCGGTCAACGTATGCCGATGGACGCAGGCCAGCCGAGGGCGTCACTCACGTGGTCGTCAACGGCACGCTCGTGCTGGAGGATTCCCAGCCCACAGGGGCCACGCCGGGCCGGGCCCTGCGGCGTGGGTGATCATGCACCTATGTGAAAATTTGATCTGACTTTACGCTTACCAGCGGCGGCCGTAACCGCCCCGGCAATAGCGGGGACCGTAGTAGGGCGGGCCGTAGTAGCGGGGGGCGTAATAGCGCGGACCGTAACCCCAGCCCACACCGATGAGCGGACCGGCGATGACCGGCGCGGGAACGACCACCGGGGGATACGCCGCGGCGTAGGGAACGACAGGGGCCGGGGCGACCATCGGGGCGCCGTAGCCGACCACGCCGCCGAATCCGGGACCGCCAAAACCAATGTACCCGCCACCGACAACTTGCGCCTGGGCATGTGGAGCAGCCAGCATCAAGACCGTCACGATCGCCGCGGCGAACAGAATGCGCTTCATGCTCATCTCAAACACTCCATTCAGGAATTCACGTTCACCTTGCCAGAATTCCGGCCATCCCGCGTCCGACTTGGGCTCTGGAGGGCCGCTGAGTCGTCCTCATCTACGATCTTCGAGAACGCTTAGTTCAGTATTGTAGGGTCCGCTATGCGGACCCTCCGGGAAGCGATCGACGCGAAAACCGCTCTAGTTCAGAATCTCCAGCTTGGGCATTCTCGGGGTCTTGATGTTCTGAATGCTGATCTGGGCGGCGAGCTGTTCGACCACGCCCAACAGGTGCGGCCGCGCCGGTGAATCGGGCAGGAGCGCATGCTCCATTTTCCCCTCGTCACCGCTTTCGCGGAGGTAAAGGTTCAGCGGCACCTCGCCCAGGAACGGCACCCCCATCTCCTCGGCCCGTCGCCGGGCGCCTCCCCGGCCGAAGATGTAGACCCGCTCGTCGCCAGGTGTATCAAAGAAGGCCTTGGAATCGACCAGCTTCAACGCCTGGGGTCCTCCTCGATCCTTGAGGTAGGCGATCACGTCGAAGAACGCCATGTTCTCGATCATTCCCAGCACCGGTATGTTCAGTTGCCGGAACATCGAGATCGCCCGCGTGGCGTCGAGCAAGGCTACTTCCTGCGGCGTGCAAACCACGACCGCTCCGGTCAGCGGCAAGCTCTGGCTCAGGGTCAGCGGCACGTCTCCCGTGCCAGGCGGAAGATCGATCACCAGATAGTCGAGAATTCCCCAGTCGACCTGACGGAGAAATTGCTGCATGATTCCATGAAGCATGGGGCCGCGAATGATCACGGCCTGCTCGGGCTCGAGCAGAAATCCCATCGACATGACTTTGAGGCCGTTGCTCTCGACTGGCTGGACACGTTCGCCGCGAGCCATCGGCTGGCCCGTCGCTCCGACCAGGTGGGGAATGGAGGGACCGTAGACGTCGGCATCCATCAAGCCGACCGAGGCGCCATAGGATCGCAGGCCATAGGCGATGGCCGCCGCCATGGTCGACTTGCCGACGCCCCCTTTCCCCGATCCCACGGCGATCACATTCTTCACGCCGGGGATGTCGCCACTCTCCATGCTCCGCTTGCCGCGGACCTCGGCCCCCATGTTGATGTGCAGCGCCCAATCGCCGGGCAGGCGGCTCTGCAAAGCGGTGCGGACGTCGTGCTCGATTTTCGATTTCAGCGGGCAGGCGGGCGTCGTCAGGTTCACCGTCAGCGCGACCGTACCGTCGCCGATTCGGATGTCTTTGATCATTCCCAGGTCGACCAGGTCACGTCCCAGGTCGGGGTCCTTC
>JBMFUH010000634.1:0-798 GCA_049966735.1 Isosphaeraceae bacterium | reverse complement strand
ACTCCCTTCAGTGCCTCGAGCACGTCCCGTTCGGTCAGCGTTGCATTCGTGTTGCCGGACATCGAGCCAGGTTCCTCCGCGGGTGGTTGCACTCTCTCGGTCGCGTTCACGCAAGTTCTTGAGTTGACAAGATATTGTATTCTAGATGCCGGGAAAGGGCCAGTCGGGGTGGTCGGCGGAGAACGCGAGAACGCCAGAACGCAATGCGTCCGGGAACGGGGCGATCCGACCTCGAACCTCAGCCCCTGCTCAGTGGCGAGGCGGCTCACCCAGATCATTCAAAAGCGGTCTCGAACCAGCTTTCAGAGTCTATCGGAGCGTCGGCCGAAAGCGATCTGGACCACCCCGTCTGCTCGATCTCGGCGGAGGCAAGGCCGATCCACCGGTCGATCCGCACAGCGACTTCCGGGGGTGGAACAAAGCCGGAGATCACTTCCGTGGCGCCCAGCTCGCGAGCAAGTGCGGCAACACCCGGAGTGGCGTCGGGGTCAAGGACGAGTGTTCGCGCCCCAGGCGCGATCTGGATCAGGCGAGCCAGGTCGCGCAGGGCCTCGAGGTTCCGGCTCAAATCGAACACCACCACCGGGCAGGCGACGCCGAGCAGCGCGGCATCCAGGTCGGCCGTGGACCGGGTTTCAAACCACCGAACCGGCCGATCCTGCAGCCGGCCGCGAAGCTGGCTGGACCATGTTCCCAATCGTTCATGCAAGATTACAGCCACACGGGACAAGAGAGAACCCCTCCTTCAAGCTGGCGACCGGGAAACGAGATCAGAATAGCAGTGTGCATGATTGATGG
>JBMFUH010000633.1:0-4578 GCA_049966735.1 Isosphaeraceae bacterium | reverse complement strand
ACCGGCGGGGATGTCATCGACAGAGCCGCCGCTCTCGATGACTATGCTGCGGTTCTCCATGGCGAAGGCAAGCACGACAAGGCGATGGAACTGGAGACCCGCGCCCGGGCGCTCCGGGAATCTCCGCGCCGGTCGGCGGTTCCCAGACACTGAGAATCGCTCCCCAAATCGTGCGAGGCGGCTCAAGTCGTTTTGAGTCTGCCAGTCTCAAAGGGGCTCACGTTCCTGTCTGGTGCATGAGCAGATCATTGATTAAATTATATGAAACTTAGTCCAGATGTCTCCCGAGGACCTCCGGTGCCGGCGCCCTGACCGTGTTCCGCCACTCTGAAGGAGCGGCGGGCCGGCACTCGTGGCGATGCGGAGCCCGCGCTTGAGGGATTGTCTCCTTGACTCGCCCCCCGCTTTCCTGCTGGTCGAAAGGTGCAAGGCATGCGCGTGAGCCGTCGCTCATTGTTGATTTTTAACATTGTTGATTTTTAACGATGATCAGGCTCGACCTCGCGTAGAATGATCTGGATACTCTTGCGGAATGGCCAAGCGGCAGCGTTTTCGCTACGACGGTTTTTAGACTGAACATGCTTTCATGACGAGAGCAGACGGATCAAGGAGACTTGAGACATGACTCGATCGCCGAAATCGGTGGCGGGAGCGGGAGTCGTCGCGTTCGCCGCGATCGCAGTCCTGGCCTTGCTCGGTCGAGGGGTAGCGGGCGATCACGGGACATCGGCAAAAATCGGGACACAAGAGGCCAGGACCTTGTTCTACCAGCCGCGCCAGCATGCGGTTTTCCAGGACCAGTCCGGCACGGCGGATCCCACCTTCTATTACGGTTGGGGATACCAGGGCTTCGGCTATTATCGAATCGGTGGAGAGCAGATCGCCCAGATGCCCGTCGCGGTTCCGCGGCGGGGGTATTCCGGGAAGTCGACGATCGGACCGGGCGTACGCAACTGGTCGACTCGCCGCGGCTCGCCGCTGCTTCGATGCTGGATGAGGCCGATGTGAACCTTCTCCGCTACGTCGGAAACGATGTGAAGACCCAGTACGAGATCAGGCTGATCCATCTGGAGGAGATCGGAGATGAAATTAGCATTGCAGGGCTGGCTGCCCGCGGTCGTTCTGGTGGCCGTCTTCCTGGGCACGCCGGCTGCGAGAAGCGAGGACTGGAAACGCGAGCACGACGCCGGTTGGAACGCTTACAAAGAGGGCCAGCTCGACGAGGCCGAGCAGCATCTCGTGCAGGCCGAGCAGGAGGCGCGGAAGTTCGGCGAGAAAGATCCCAGACTGGCCACGACGCTCGACCATCTTGCCTGGGTGCTCTGCTCCGCGGGCAGGAGCAGCCAGGCCGAGCCTCTTGCCAAATCGGCGCTCCTGCTCCGCGAAAAAGCGTATGGCGCCACGCATCCCGATGTGGTCTCGAGCCTCAATACACTCGCGTGCATCTATGATGCCGAGGGCCAGACCACCGTCGCCCGATCGATGTATTTCCGTTGCCTCGTGGCCGCGGAACGGGTTTACGGGTCCGGAGATGTCAGGGTCGCCGCCGCACTCGACAACCTGGCGGCCGCCGAACACCTGCTGGGCCATCTCGGCGAGGCCGAAACATTGTACAAGCGGGCGCTGGCGATTCGCCAGAAGCACGAAAAAGACAGGTCAATCGATCTCGCGCCGACCCTGCATAATCTGGGCAGCTTGTATGTCGACGCGCATCGGTACGCCCTTGCCGAGCCGTACTTGAGACGGGCGCTGACAATCGAGGAGAAAACCCTCGGGCCGGAGCATCCCCAAACGGCGTCGACCCTGGAAGAGCTGGGCTGGATGTCGCACGGAGCGAAAAAGGAAGTTGATGCCGAGCAGTTTCTGAACAAAGCACTGCAACTTTACCTCGTTAACCTTGGACAAGATCATCCCGACGTGGCACGCTGCGCGGCGAGGCTAGGTCGCGTTTACCTGAGCGAAAGCCGCGAGCAGGAAGCCGAAGAGTGCTGCGCGAAGGCTGTCGGCATCTACGAACGCACAGGTGGTAAGGACCGCAACCACGTCTGGGCTCTCGAGGACCTCGCGACGGTCCTCCGTAGCGAGGGCAAGCTCACCGAGGCCTTGCGAGTGGAGACCCGGGCGCGGAACCTCTTCGAATCGCTCCGCGCGCCCTCGACGTTCAGGCGCTGAGGAGGAATGTTGGCCGGGACCGAGACGATCTCGTCGGCGGGCCGTCAGATCGGTCTCACGACCCCACCGGCATGGCACCGACCCGGGGGTGGCCCTCCATCAGGATGCGCCTGATCCGGCTCTCGAATCCGGTATCGGCGGCCAGGGCCTTGAGAAAGTCATCTCGCGAAAGTACGTAAAGCTCCATATCGGTTCGAGCCGTGACGGTGGCCGGAACGGGCTGCTTGAAATAAGACGAGATCATGCCGAAGCCCTCGCCGAAGCAAAGCTCCTGGTCAAAGGTTTCTGCCTTGAAGCTGTCCGCGATGCCGCTGCCGATCACGTAGAACCGATCGCCTTCCTCGCCTTCGCGGACGATCGTCTCTCCCGGTTGTCGGGTTTCGACAGTCATCAGTTCGGCGATCCGCGACAGGGTGGCGTCGGGGAGCCCTTTGAGCGTTTCGAGCTGGGCCAGGGCCCGGCAGATCCGCACGGCGATCCGGGTTAGCGAGTTGGTGACGATCCGCCCGCCCACCATGCTGACGATCCGGTCGGCATGGTCGATCACCCGCTGGTCGTGAGTGACCAGAAGGACCGTCGTTTTCATCGGCCCATCGGCCATGCTCCGGAGCAGTTCCAGGACGGTCTGGCCCGACTCCGCGTCGAGCGAGGCAGTCGGTTCGTCGGCCAGCACCAGGGCGGGACAGTTCACCAGCGCCCGAGCGATCGCGACCCGCTGCTTCTGGCCCCCCGACAGCGCGGAGGGCAGGTGATGGATCCGGTCCCCCAGCCCGAGCCGGCCCAGGATCTCAATGCATCGCTCGTTCATCTCCCGCACGCCCCCTGAACGCAACGCGGTCGCCATGCGCACGTTCTCGATGGCGGTGAGTGAGCTGAAAAGGTTGTGTTGCTGGAAGATGAAGCCGATGTTCTTGCGCAGTTCAACGCGATCCCGTTCGCTCGCTCGCGACAGATCCTGATCGAGGACGTCGAGATTCCCCTCCTGGGTCTTACGGAGCGCGCCGATCAAGGTGAGCAAGGTTGACTTCCCCGAACCCGACGGGCCGGTCATGATCACGACCTCGCCGCGACTGATTTCCAGATTGTTGTCGAAGAGGACCTGGGTTCTCGTCTCCCCCGCTCCGTAGGCATAGTTCACTCCTTGCGCGCGAATGACGACGTCCGCGCGCGCGGGCTGCATCACGGCGACGTCCGTCAAGGTAGAGAATGTGCCGGTCTGGCAGAGTAAAGGGCTCATGGCAGTTCTCGCCTCAGGCAAAAAGCTGCGCGGGGTCAACCGACAGAAGCTTGCGCGCCGCGTAAGCTCCCGACAGGACGCACATCACCACGGAAAGCAAAAGGATGAGCAACGGATCGTTGCGGGAAAGGTCCATGGGCAGACCCGTCGCTTCGTGGACCCAGGCGAAGAGGAGAAGGCTCACGATCAGCCCGGCCAGGTAGCCCATGATCGCCAGGTAAACGCCCTGGATCACGACCACCCGGAAGAGCCGGAGGTTCGAGTACCCCATCGCTTTGAGCGTGGCGAACTCGCCGATGCGGTCGCTGATGTCCGAGAAGAGCACCTGGTAGCAGATCACGCTGCCGACGATGAAGCCCATCACGACGCCGATGTGGAAAACCGTGCCGATCGGTGCCACGTGGTCCCAGAAGTCGCGCTCGCGAGCGATGAACTCGGCACGCGTCAGCACGCGGACGTCCGCCGGGAGCGTTTTTTGCAGGTCCCTCCGCAGGCGAACGAGGTCAGCGCCCCGGCGCACGCGGAGCACGCCCACGGTCACGGCGTTTTCTC
Source organism: Isosphaeraceae bacterium (assembly GCA_049966735.1). Classification (GTDB taxonomy): domain Bacteria; phylum Planctomycetota; class Planctomycetia; order Isosphaerales; family Isosphaeraceae; genus Aquisphaera. The sequence goes on along the minus strand of JBMFUH010000633.1, from coordinate 617 downwards.
CCTCGGTCGCGCCGGCGTACTCGGGAAAGACCCTCAGGAAATTGCGCTCGCTCATGATCAGGTTGCCGTTGGACTGGGCGTTGATGCCCAACTCGCACGTGCCGACGATCCGGATCGTGTGGCCGGACAACTCGGAGACTTGCCCCGGATTGAAGTCGAAGCTCGAGGTGCGAGACAGCTCATCTCCCAGCGCCGTGTCGGGCTGGCTCAAGGCCGCGCGCTGGGATTTCACCTCCTCCAGGTTCAGCACGTCGTCCTCCAGGGGGATGCCGATCACGCAGATCCGGTTGTGCGAGCCGTCGCGCGGGTCGCGCCAGTACCCTTGGCGGGTGGCCACGTAGACCGGATTGGCGTCGCGCACTTCCGAAAACGCCTTCGCCTGGATCAGCCGGCGGTAGGGAAAGTTGTAGGGAATGGCCAGCGTGTAAAGCGTCCGGCTGAGGATGACGATCTGGCCGTCGAGCCGTTCGATCACGTTGACCATGCTATCGAGCATCGCATGGCGGAAGCCGTTTTCCATGAACATGAGAGTCACGGCAAACGCCGTGCCCGCCACCGAGGCCAGCAGCTTGCGCTTGTTCTCGGTGAGATTTCGCCAGGCCAGGGGAATGATCGCG